>JAYUHT010000070.1:0-18646 GCA_043766725.1 Burkholderiales bacterium
TGCTTGCGCAGGGCAAACAAGGCAGCGCGCGTGGTGGCGGTGTTCTCCATCAAGGCGCTTTCGGTCACTTCCAATTCCAGCCGCTGCGCCGCCAGCCCCGCACGCGCCAGGGTGCTGATCACCATGTCTGCCAGATCCAGCTTGGCGAATTGCCGTGGCGACAGGTTCACCGCCACGGTGACGGCCAGGCCGGCATCGTTCCAAGCAGCGGCATCGTTGCAGGCCTGCTGCAGCACCCAGGCGCCGATGCTCTCGATCAGCCCGTTTTCCTCGGCCATCGGAATGAATTCCAGCGGCGACACCACGCCACGCACCGGGTGGCGCCAGCGCGCCAAAGCCTCGACCGAACAGACGCGACCGCTGGCGACATCGATCTGCGGTTGGTACAGCAGGTAGAGCTCATTGCGCTCCAAAGCCAGGCGCAGGCTGGTGTCGAGATCCATGCGCTGCACGATTTCCTGCGTCAGTGCGGCGCGGTAAACCTGCGCGTTGTCGCGGCCCAGGTTCTTGGCGTGATACATCGCCGTGTCGGCATGTTTGAGCAGCGTGGCGCTGTCGTTGCCATCGTCCGGGAACAGCGCGATGCCGATGCTGGTGGTGAGCGTCACGTCGCGCCCGTCGATCACGAAGGGCCGGCGCATCAGCTGGCCGATGCGCTGTGCCACGGCCATGGCGTCTTGCGGGTGCTCCACGTTCAGCATCAGGGCGGTGAACTCATCACCGCCCAGGCGAGCGAGTTCGGCGCTCGCGGCAGCTTCATCGTCGCCATCCAGCCCCACCGGGCGCGACAGCACATCCGAAGGTCGCAGCGCATCACGCAAACGGTCGGCGGCCCATTGCAGCAGCAGGTCGCCCGCGGCATGACCCATGGTGTCGTTGATGGTCTTGAAGCCGTCCAGATCCATGAACAACACCGCCAGCTTCTGCCCGGCCTGGTCGGCGCGTCGCACCTCGCGGTCAACCCGCTCCAGGAACGAGCGGCGGTTGGGCAGGCCGGTGAGGCTGTCGAAGTAGGCCAGGCGCGAGATGCGCGCCTCCGCCTGTTTGCGCTCGGTGATGTTGCGCGACAGCACGATGAAGCGCGGTTTTTCACCTGCCGTAACGGCCTTGCGCGACACCGAGAGTTCAAACCACTGCGGGCCGGCGGCCAGCGCCAACTCGAACTGCTGCCCGCTCGAAGACCCGTGCTGCAACGCGCTGCGCAAGGCGGCCATGCAAACCTGCGCCGGCGCCGCCGGCATGGTCTGCGCGATGGTGCGGCCCAGCAACATGCTCGGTGACGAAGCCAATCCGTTCGCGCCTGGCGTGCGGTAGTCGAGGTAGCGCCCGTCGATGTCAACCTCGAACAACAGGTCGGGGATGGCGTTCAGCACCGCCGCCAAGCGGGCCTGTTCGTCACGCAAGTCCACCAACGCCTGGTAGCCGCGAAACAGGTAGCGCACGCGGTGGCCGATCAGCGTCCAGTTGACGGGCTTGGCGATGAAGTCCGTGGCGCCATGCTCGTAGGCCGCCTCGACCGATTGCACATCGTCCATGCCGGTGACCATCACGATGGGCAGCAGCGGCCCGGCCTCGGCGCGCAGGGTGGCGCAGACGGCGTGGCCGTCCATGCCGGGCATGTCGACGTCGAGCATGACCAGATCGCAGGGCGCCGCGCGGAACTGACGCAGCGCGTCTTCGCCGCCTTCGGCCAAGCGCACGTCGAAGCCGGCCTTGCGCAGCGCGGCGCGCATGATCAGGCGCGCGTCGACATCATCGTCAACCACCAGGATCGTGACGCGCCGCTGCGTCATGCCACCACCGCCACCAGTTCGCGCAAGTTCCAGCACGGCGCGCTGCTGTTCGCGCCGGGTTGGGCAGAGCAGCGCGCGAGCATCGCCGAGGCGGTCTTCGCGGCCACACTTTTCGAGTTCGCTGTAGCAACCCGCCAGCGCCCGCGCGCCCAAGTTGGCAGCGCTGGACTTGAGCGCATGCGAAACCTGCGCCAG
This sequence comes from Burkholderiales bacterium, assembly GCA_043766725.1. Taxonomy (GTDB): domain Bacteria; phylum Pseudomonadota; class Gammaproteobacteria; order Burkholderiales; family Burkholderiaceae_C; genus Rubrivivax. Next base: position 1,989 of record JAYUHT010000070.1, read on the forward strand.
TACCTTGGCATCGCCTTGTGCCAGCGCGGCCGCCGCGCGTTCCAGGTTGGCATCGGCACTGGCCAGGAACGACGCCACCAATTGCGTCACCAATTGCGTGCTGCCCGGTTCGTCGAGTTCATGCAGCGCGTCGATCGCAGCTTGCTGTATGGCCGCGGCCTGTGGCTGAACCGGCTCAGGCCTGCGCTCGGGTGGCGCAGCTTGCACCGCGGCCGCCGCGCCGGCCGGCAGCCATGTGGCCAGCATGGCGTGCAATTGCACCAGCGTGTAGGGCTTGGCCAGGAAGGCGTTCATGCCGGCGTCCAGGCAGACCTGCTCGTCGCCCTGCATGGCGTTGGCGGTGAGCGCGATGATCGGCAACGCCGCACCGCGGCCGAGCGGCAGCACCCGGATCGCCGCGGTGGCCTGGTAGCCGTCCATCACCGGCATCTGGCAGTCCATCAGCACCAGATCGAATTCGTTCTCGCGCACCATGGCCAATGCTTGCGCGCCGTCGTTGGCCAGGTGCCATTGCAGCCCGAGCTTGTTCAACATCGCCTTGGCCACACCCTGGTTGATCGGGTTGTCTTCCACCAGCAACACGCGCCCGTTGAGCTTTCCGATGGCCTTGGGCAGCAACGGCCGCGGTGGTGCATCAAGCGGCGCAGCCGTCAACACCCCGGTCACCGCACGTTGCAGGTCGGCGCGGCGAATGGGCTTGTTCAGGTAGCGCTGGATGCCGGCTTGCGCGCGTTCGGTCTCGGTGGCGCTGGCATAGGTGGAGCTCAGCATCATCAGGCGCGTGGCAGCCAGCGCAGGCTGCGCCTGGATGGCATGCGCGAGTTGCACGCCGTCCATGCCGGGCATGTGCATGTCCAGAATAGCCAGATCGAACCCCAGACCCGCGCCTGCGGCGTCAGCCAGCGCACACAAGGCCTGCGGCCCGCCTTCAACGCAGCACACCTGCATGCCCCAGCCTTGCAGTTGCTGCAACAGGATGTCGCGGTTGGTCTGGTTGTCGTCAACCACCAGCACGCGCACACCGCCCAGCGCCGAGCTGTCCAGCGGCGCGCGGATCGCGCTGTGAGCCAGCGGCAAGCGCAAGCCGATGATGAAGCTCGAGCCTTGGCCCAGCACGCTTTCAACGCGGATGCTGCCGCCCATCAGCGAGAGCATGCGCCGGCAGATCGCCAGGCCCAGGCCAGTGCCGCCGTACTGGCGCGTGGTGGAGCCATCGGCCTGCGAGAAGTGTTCGAAGATCTTGTCGCGCGCGTCGGCGGCGATGCCGATGCCGGTGTCCTGCACGCAGATTTGAATGGCGGCGTCGGTGGCGGTTTGCTCCAACACCTTGACGCGCACCACCACTTCGCCTTCGTTGGTGAACTTGATGGCGTTGCCGACCAGGTTGGCCACCACCTGGCGCAAGCGGAACGGGTCACCGCGCAGCGCCAGCGGTGCGTCATGGGGCGTGAACTGTGCGGCCAGCTCCAGGCCCTTGGCTTCGGCCGGCTGCGCGAACATGGCCAGCGCCTCTTCCACCGCATCGACCAGGCTGAAGTCCACCGCCTCCAGTTCGAGGTGGCCAGACTCGATCTTCGAAAAATCCAGGATGTCGTTGATCACGCCCAGCAAGTGCCGGCCCGAGGCCTGCACCGCCTCGGCCCAAACGCGCTGCTGCGGTTGCAACGGGCTGTCGATCAGCAACTCGTTCATGCCCAACACGCCGTTCATCGGCGTGCGGATCTCGTGGCTCATGGTGGCCAGGAATTCGCTCTTCGCCTGGCTGGCGGCCTCGGCCGCTTCCTTGGCAATTTGCAGTTGCGCCGTGCGCGCATCCACCTCCTGCTCCAGGTGGCTGCGGTGGCTGGCCAAGCTCACGTCGCGCTCATGAATCTGTTCCAGCATGGCGTTGAAGCCGTGGCCCAAGGTGTTGAGTTCAGCAATGCCGCTGCGCCGGGCGCGAACGCTGTAGTCGCCTGCGCCCGACACCTGCGCCATGAGCTCGTTCAGGCTGCGCAGCGAGCCCAGCACCGGCGCGTTCAGTCGTTGCAGCAAGACGCGGCTGGCCGCCAGCGCCAGCAGAACCGCCAAGGCCGTGGCGACGACTTGCCAAGCGGTTTGTCTATACAAGCTGCCCAGGCCGACCTTCAACACCAGCACGCCGCTGACGCCGGGCGCCGCGGCCACGGGTTGCTCCAGCATCAGGAAGGTGGGCTGAAAAACGCCATTGCTGCCGGCCCCGCTGGGTTGCGGCGTGGGCGTTTCACCGTCGATGTGATAGCTGGCGAACAGGCGCCCATCGCTGCCGTAGAGCGCGGCCACGCGAATGTCGGGCGCGTTGCGCAAGGACTGCAACAACTCGCCGGCCGCCTTGGCATCACCGAAGGCCAGCGCCGCGGCAACGTTGTCGGACAGCACCCTGGCCTGCGCCCGGCTGGCATCGGCCAGCCCGAGCAGGCCCAGGCTGAAGCTGCTGACCACCACCACCAGGGCCACGATGCTCACTGCCGCCCCCAGGGCAGCGCGGTTGATGCGGCGCAGCAGCGCGCCCAGCGCGATTTGCGGCTTCATTGCACGACCTCCGTGGCCAAGCGCAGCAGCTTGGAACTCAAGCTCAGACTGGCACTGCGCGCGGCCTGCAAATTGGCTTCAAACGTGACCTTGCCCTGCGCCATGTTCAGGTTCAACGCCACACCGCGGCGCATCGCTCCCGGGCTGTCGGCCACGGTCAGCGTGGGCTGGCCGCGCAGGCCCTCCAGCACACGCGGCAAGCTGTCGATGCATGAGCTGGCGATGAACGCCACTTGACAGCCCTTGAGCGAATCGCCCAGCGCCTTGCGCTGCACCGCGATGGTCTTGCCCGCCGCTGCCTTGCCCTGCAAGGCGTCGACTTCCTTGCCGAAGGGGTCGCTGCCCAGCACGCACAGGTTCAGCGTGCTGCCGGTCTCGGCCGGCCATTCAGTGAACAGCATGAAGTTGTAGACGAACGCGGCCTTCAAGCGGTACTCGGGCAGGTCGTCGGCCTGGGCGCCGCTGGCCAGCGTGAGGCCGGTGAGCAGGCCCAACGGGCCCAACAGGCGCGGCAGCCAGCGCGCGGCGCCGGCCATCGTGTGCCGGCTGATGCGGCGATGCAGGCTCAGCACAGCTTCAGTGCCGCCAGCTCAACGTGGCGCGCACATGGCGCCCGTCTTGCTCGATCGCGTTTTGCCAGTTGCTGTCTGCACCTGGGTGGGCGTAGTGCTTGTCGAACAGGTTGCCGATGCTCAGCGCCGCTTCCAGCCCATGGGCCAGCGCCTCGATGCTCAGGTGCAAGCTCGACACCGCGTAGCCGCCCAGGCGGCTGCCGTTCGAGCTGAGGCGGCCGCTGTCGTGGCGCAACTCGAAGCCGGCGCGCAGCCCAACCCAAGGCAGCGGCGCGGAGAAATTGAACTTGCCCAGCAGCGTGGGCGAGTTGAGCAACCCCGCACCGCTGGCATAGGCCACGTTCTGCAACGACACGCTGCCACGCAGGCGCGCCCCCGTGGCCCAGGTCTTGTCGGCCGACAGCTCCAGCCCGCGCGCCTTCACGGCTTCGCCAGACTGGTATTGCGTCAGGCCACTGGCCGCGTCGATGCCCAGGGCGATGATGTCGTGCATCGTCCACTGGTACAGCGCCGCGCGCAGGCCCAGGTTGGCACCGACGCGGTGGTCGGCCACCAGTTCCATGGTGTCGATGCGCTCGCCGCTGAGCGCGTGGTTGGCGATTTGCGACATGCCGTCTTCAAAGTCGCGCTCGAAGGCATTGGGCGCACGGCGGGCGCGGCCATACAGCGCCTTGAGCGTGGTGCCCGCGGCGGCCTGCCAGATCAACGCGGCGCGCGGCATGGTGCCGCTGCCGGTGGCGGGGTTGCGCTCGACGCGCACGCCTAACGTGGCGCTCAGGGTCGGGCTGATGCTCCACTCGTCCTGCGCGTACAGCCCGACCCGGTAACCCGACCCCATGTGGCGCGCATCGAGGGCCGGGTTGGCCAGGTCCAGCGCGGCCAGATTGGTGTGTGGGTTGTCCTGCGCTTCCAGGCCCAGCATCAATTTGTGTCCCGCCACCGCGGTGGCCAACAGGCGCAGCTCCGCACCACGCCAGTCGCCTTGCGCCGGATAGGCATTCAAGGCGCCGCTGTAGCTCAGGCTGCCCAGGTAGCGGTAACGGCCCACAAACATCCTGCCCGACAAGTGCAGCGTGTCCTGCGCAAAACTCTCGACCACCTGCAAGTTGGCCAAGGTGTAGGTGTCGCGGATCGATTGCCCACTCACCAGCGGGTCGCTGAAGAACGCGGCGGTGGGGTCGCTCTTGCGCCGGTCGCCATGCACGACATCGACCGACCAGCCGCCACGGGCCACACGGGCGAAGACCTGCTTCAGCCGCTCGCCGTCCAGCCCGGCGGCCACGCCGGCCACGCCGGCGGCACCGAAGTCGTAGAAACGGTCGGCACCGCGTGCGCTCAGGCCCGACGCTGAAACCAGCATGTCCAGGCCGTTTTCCAGGCGCCGGCCCCAGCTCGCACGCCCTTCCACCTGGCGCTGCTGCGGCTGCGTGGCCACGGCCAGCTCCGTGCCGCGCAACTCGGCGCCCGTGCGCGTGATGACGTTGACCACGCCGAACATCGCGTTCTGGCCATACACCGCGCCGCCTGGGCCGGGAATGAACTCGATGCGTTCGACCAGACCGAGGTCGAGTGGAAACTCGCGCCCGCCGGGCCCTTGGTCATAGGTCGGGTCGTTGACGCGGTTGCCGTTGATGGTGATCAGCAACCGCGTGGTCAAGTCACCCGGCAGGCCGAAGCCACGGGTGGCCAGGTAGGTGTACTGGCGGTCGTAGCTGGCATGCACCCCGGGCAGGCTGGCCAGTGCCTGGGCCAGCGTGCGCCAGCCAAAGGCCTTGATCTCGCTGCGCGTGATGATGCTCACGGCCGCGGCCACGTCGCGCTGCGCCTGCTCGTACTTGGCCGCGCCCGTCACTTTCACATCAAGCAGTTGCTCCAGGCTCAGCGCCGTGAGGTCGGTAGCGGCCTGCGCCGAGGTGGCGCCAGCCAGCGTCAGGCACAGCAGCAGTGGCCGCAACCGCGGCGCGGCTGCACGAAATTTTGCGCTGATCATTGAGCGGCGATGGCATGGGTGCATAGGGCTGGGCTCTGGTCGCTACTTGCGGCGTGGCGCCGTCGCAGGCCGGGCGTCCGCCCGCCGCGCAAACACGGTTGCCGCCCTGATATCGGCCCACTTCAGCACCGCTTGAATCGAACCACGGCCGCAGCGGGCCAGGCCGCGTTCCTGTGCACAGCGCTGTCGCGCGCCATCACGCTGCCGCTTCCTCAAGCCTGGCTCCAGGCTGCCGGCGCGCCGTGCGTGACGAATTGCGCGGCGATGTCCTGGCAAACTGAGCGCCATGGACGACACCGACCGAGCCTTGATTTCCCTGCTGCGCCAAGACGCGCGCACCAACGTGGCCGCGCTGGCGGCCAAGCTCAAAGTCTCGCGCGGCACCGTGACCAACCGGCTGCGCAAGCTCGAAGACGAGCACGTGATCGTGGGCTACACCGTGCGGCTGCGGCCCGACGCCGAGCCCAACCAGATTCGCGCCTGGATGGGGGTGGTGATCGAGGGCAATCAGACCCGCGCCGTGCTGGCCAGCCTGCTCGGAGAGCCCGGCGTGGCAGCGCTGCACGACACCAACGGCCGTTGGGATTTGCTGGCCGAGCTGCGCGCTGAGTCCAACGCTGAGCTGTCAGCCGTTCTGGAACGGGTGCGTCTGATCAAGGGCATTGCCGGCACCGAGACGAGCATCTTGCTGGCCACCTATCGCTAGCCCCAAGGCAAGCCCGGCTTGCCGGTGCTATGGTTTGCGCCCCTTTTCACAGCCGGAGCAACAACATGGCAAATGTCGCAAGCAAGGCCACAAGCAAGTTTGTTTGGTATGAATTGATGACCAGCGACCTGGCGGCCGCTGAGGCGTTCTACAAAAGCGTGGTCGGCTGGAAGCTGGAAGACACCGCCATGCCCGGCATGAAGTACACCCATGTCCTGGCCGGCAGCACCTCGGTAGGCGGCATGATGACGCTGCCGGACGAGGCCAAAAAAATGGGCGCGCCGCCGGCCTGGATGGGCTATGTGGGCGTGCCCGATGTCGATGCCGCCGCCGCCAAGATCAAGGCCGCCGGCGGCGCGGTGCACAAGGCGCCCGCAGACATTCCAGGTGTGGGCCGCTTCGCCGTGGTGGCCGACCCGCAGGGTGCTTCCTTCATGCTCTTCAAGGGCAACATGGACGAAGCGCCAGCCGCGCCGCCGGCCGCCACGCCCGGCACGGTGGGCTGGCATGAACTGCATGCGGTGGATGGCGCCAAGGCTTTCGACTTCTACGCCAGCCAGTTCGGCTGGACCAAGGACACCGCCTTGGACATGGGCCCGATGGGCGTGTACCAACTCTTCGCCGCGGGCGCTGAAGCAGTGGGCGGCATGATGACCAAGATGCCCGCGCAGCCCGTGCCGGCCTGGCTGTATTACTTCAACACCGACGCGATCGACGCCGCGGCCAAGCGCGTGACCGATGGCGGCGGCCAAGTCGTCAACGGCCCGATGGAAGTGCCCGGCGGCAGCTGGATCATCAACGCCATCGACCCGCAAGGCGCGATGTTTGCCATGGTGGCGCCCAAGCGCTGAGCACTCACCGAGAACCGTTCAAGCCTTGAACGGGTTTTCGATGCGCAAGCCGTCAATGCGCTGGCCGTGCTGCAAGTCTTCGGTTAACAGCCGCTTGCAGCCGGCTTCGAGCGCAGCAGCCACGATCAGCGCATCGTAGAAGCTGAAACCCTGGCGAGCCTGCAGGCGCAGCGCCGCGGCATACAACGCGGGGCTGGGCATCACCCGCCACAGCGGCAGCAGCGAGTGCTGCAAAAACGCCTGGGCTTCGTCGCCGGTCAAGGGCTTGGGCAACTTGCCGGTGAGCACACGCAACGTTTCTTGCACGACCTGAAAGCTGATGCAGCCGCGATCTGTTTCGATGGCGGAATCGATCAAACCGCGGGCAATGGTGCGTTTGCGTTCGTCCCGGGTATCGAAGAGGTAAATGAAGACGTTGCTGTCGAGAAAGTCAACGCTCATTCATTGCGTCCCGCGTGAACTTCCGCCCGCCGGTGCTGACCTTGCCTTGTAGGTCATCCATCAATTCACGAAAGCGGGCCACACGCTGCTTGCGCGCGTATTGGGCCAGCCACAGCCTGAATTGCTCGTTCAAGGTGGTGTTGTCGGATTTGGCTTGCGCTCGAGCGGCTTCGATCAAGTCTTCTTCGGCGCTGAGGGTGATGTTGCGCATGGCAGGCTCCGAAATTTCAACACTGCTCAGTGTACGCGGTTCCGCCCGCACTTCTGCCAACACTATGCCAAGGTCATCAAGCTCGCATTGCCGCCCGCTGCAGCGGTGTTGATGCTCAACGAACGCTCGACGACCAGCCGCTGCAGCGGCACACGCAGCTCGCCCGGCGCCAGGCCAGTGAGGCTCACGATGGGCCCGGGGCGATTGGCCAGTCTGGCCGCCACCGCCAGCAGTGCAGCGGCGCTGCCGTGGTGCAGCACGGCGTCGAACGCAACGCTGCGATGCGCCCAATCCAGCGCCAGCGAAATGTGCTCGCGCACATCGAGCGGCAGGCGCTCGCGCAAGGTGCGGGCGCTGGCCGGCCACACGGCGTGGCTGCCCGCGGCCAGCACGGCGGCCAGTTGGGCCAATTGGTCAGCGTCTTGTTCGGCCAGGCACAACACGGCGTCGTGCGGCAACACGGTGTACAGGTTGGCTTCGCCGGTGGGGCCAGGCAGGGCCTGCCAGGCGCCTACGGGCGACTCGGCTTGGGCTTGGTCGCACTGCGCGGCCAACACACCCCGGCCTTGCGCCTGGGCCCAGTGGCGCAGCGCGTGCAGGGCGCGCGAGGGCGCAGCGCCATCGCCACGGCCCGGCAGGCCGCGCACCGGCACGGCCGCGGCAACCCCGCTGTGCGCCACGGCCAGGCGCGCAGCCTGCACCGGGCTGTGGGCCAGCAGGCGCAACAGGTAAAGCGGCCCACCGGCCTTGGGGCCGGTGCCTGAGAGGCCTTCCCCGCCAAACGGCTGCACGCCCACCACCGCACCCACGATGTTGCGGTTGACATAGACATTGCCGGCGCGCGACGCCAGCAGCACCTGGGCCACGGTCTCATCGATACGCGTGTGCACGCCCTGCGTCAGGCCGTAGCCCGTCGCATTGACGGCTTGCAGCGTGGCCGCCAAGTGCTGGCGCGGATAGCGCAGCACATGCAACACGGGGCCAAAGACTTCACGTTCCAGATCAGCCACACTGTTGATCTCGATCAGCGTCGGCGCCACATAGCAGCCCTGCGCAGCGGCGTGTGCCGGCAGCGGCGCGCGCCACACGCGCCGGCCGCGTGCGGCCATGGCCTGCACGTGGGCTTCGATGCCGGTTTGCGCCTGCGCATCGATCACCGGGCCCACATCCACCGCCAGCTCGCGCGGGTCGCCGGTTTGCAATTCCTGCATCGCGCCCTGGAGCATTTCAATCATGCGATCGGCCACGTCTTCCTGCACACACAGCAGGCGCAAGGCCGAGCAACGTTGACCGGCGCTGTCGAAGGCCGAGGCCACAATGTCGGCCACGGCCTGTTCGGCCAGCGCCGACGAATCCACCACCATGGCGTTCTGGCCACCGGTTTCGGCGATCAAGCACACGGTCTGGCCGCTGGCCGTGAGGCGCGTGGCCAGCGTGCGTTGCAGCAGGCGCGCCACTTCAGTGGAGCCGGTGAACACAACACCGTGCACTCGCGCATCAGCCACCAACGCGGCACCCACGGTTTCGCCGCGGCCGGGCAGCAGTTGCAGCGCGCCACGCGGCACGCCTGCGCCGTGCAGGGCCCGCACGGCCGCCGCAGCGATCAGCGGCGTTTGCTCCGCCGGCTTGGCCAGCACCACATTGCCCGCGGCCAGCGCTGCGGCCACCTGGCCGGTGAAGATGGCCAGCGGAAAGTTCCACGGGCTGATGCATACCACCGCGCCGAGCGGCAAGTGCGTGTCGTTGCTGAAATCGCGCCGCACTTCGGCCGCGTAGTAGCGCAGAAAGTCCACCGCCTCGCGCACCTCGGCCACGGCGCTGGCGCAGCCCTTACCGGCTTCGCGCACGAGCAGGGGCACGAGCTCGGAGGTGTCGGCTTCGAGCCTGGCCGCAGCGTCTTGCAAGGTGGCGGCGCGCTGCGCGGGCGGCGTGGCTGCCCATGAGGGCGCCGCCAGCGTGGCCGCGGCCAGGGCGGCCTGCACGTCGGCCAGCGCGGCTTCATGCACCTGGCCCACCACGTCGGCATGGCAGGCCGGGTTATGCACGGCTTGCGCCTGGCCAGGCGCTGCGCCAACGGCAAGCAAGGGCTCGGCGTGCCAGGGCCGCGCAGCATCTGCGGTGAAGGCGTTGCGCAGCGCGGCCAGGGTGCGCTCGTCATTCAAATCCTGGCCCTGAGAATTGATACGCACCGCGCCGTACAGCGCCGCCGGCAAGGCAATGGCCGGGTGCGGCGTGCCACGCACGCCCTCGCTGCGGGCCAGCGCTTCAACCGTTAACACCGGGTCTTGCACCAGCTCTTCAAGCGCCACGTCTTCGTCGGCAATGCGGTTGACGAACGAGCTGTTGGCGCCGTTCTCCAGCAGCCGGCGCACCAGGTAAGCCAGCAAGGTTTCATGCGTGCCCACTGGCGCATAGATGCGGCAAGGCCGGCCCAGGCCGCCGGCGGCCACAGCGCGCACCACTTGCTCGTACAGCGGCTCACCCATGCCGTGCAGGCACTGGAACTCGTATTCGGCACTGGTGAATTCGGTGCCAGCCAGGGTATGGATCGCGGCCAGCGAATGCGCGTTGTGGGTGGCGAACTGCGGGAACACGGCGTCCGGTGCAGCCAGAAGTTTGCGCGCGCAGGCGATGTAGGCCACGTCGGTGTAGGGCTTGCGCGTGTACACCGGGTAGCCGGCCTGGCCTTCGACTTGGGCGCGCTTGATTTCACTGTCCCAGTACGCACCTTTCACCAGCCGCACCATCAGGCGGTGGCCGCTGCGCCGCGCCAGGTCGACGATGAAATCCACCATCGCCGGGCAGCGCTTCTGGTAGGCCTGGATGACGAACCCAATGCCGTTCCAGCCCGCCAGCTCAGGCTCGAAGCACAGGCGCTCCAGCAGCTCCAGCGAGATCTCCAGCCGATCTGATTCTTCGGCGTCGATGTTCAAGCCGACGTCGTAGCGCCGCGCCAGCATGGCCAGTTGCGCCAGGCGCGGGTACAGCTCGGTCAACACGCGCTCAACTTTCGCGCGCGCATAGCGCGGGTGCAATGCAGAGAGCTTGATCGAGATGCCCGGCCCTTCAACCATGCCGCGCCCCGCCGCGGCCGCGCCGATGGCGTGAATGGCCTGCTCGTAGGCGGTGAAGTAACGTTTGGCATCAGCCGCGGTCATGGCCGCTTCGCCGAGCATGTCGTACGAATAGCGAAAGCCCTGGGCCTCACGCTCCTGGGCATTCGCCAGTGCCTGGGCAATGGTTTCACCGGTGACGAACTGCTCGCCCATCATGCGCATGGCCATGTCCACGCCCTTGCGAATGAGCGGCTCGCCGCCGCGCGCCACCACGCGCATCAACGTGGCGCTCAAGCCCGTGTCGCTGTGCGTGGCCACCAGCTTGCCGGTGAGCAGCAGGCCCCAGGCCGCGGCGTTGACGAACAGCGAGGGGCTGCGGCCCAGGTGCTGCTGCCAGTCAGCGTCACCAATCTTGTCGCGGATCAGCGCGTCGCGCGTGGCGGCGTCGGGGATGCGCAGCAGCGCTTCGGCCAGGCACATCAGCGCCACGCCTTCTTGCGAGCTGAGCGCAAATTCCTGCAGCAGCCCTTGCACCAGCCCGGCGCGGCCGCCGGCCCTGCCAGCCTCACGCACGCCGCGCGCCAGGCGCAAGGCCAGCGCCTGCGCCGCGGCGGCCTGGACGGGTGCGAGCCGGGCTTGTTCGAGCAGGCCGGGCAGCAACTCGGGCTCGGGTGTGCGCGTGAGCGCCGTGATGGCCGCGCGCAGCGGTGATTCGCCCAACAGCGGGCTCAACAAAGCGTGCGATGCGGTCACGGGCACTCCAATAGCGAGCATTTGGACATCAACTGCAGGATGCAACGGCCGCCCTGCCCGGCTCGGCACGCACAGCACGCGGTGCACCGCGCAGCAGGCCGAACAGGTTTTTCGGGTCCGCGCTGTGCGGCACGAGTTCAACGATATCGCCAATGCCCAACTCGGCAGCGGTGTCGCGCATGAAGCTCAGAGCGGAATGGTCTTCGAGCGCGAAGCCGACGGAATCAAACACCGTCACTTGTTCGGCGCTGGTGCGGCCGGCGGCCTGGCCGCACAACACCCGCCAGATTTCAACCACGGCAAAGTCCACCGGCATCTGCTGGATCTCGCCTTCGATGCGCGTCTGCGGCTCGTACTCCACGAACACGCTGGCCGCTTCGAGCACGGCACGGTGCAGCTCGGTCTTGCCCGGGCTGTCGCCGCCCACGGCATTGATGTGCATGCCGGGCTCGATCATTTCAGGCGTGAGGATGGTGGCGTTGGTCTTGTCGGCCGTCACGGTGGTCACGATGTCGGCCCCGCGCACCGCATCGGCCGTGCTGGCAGCAATGCGCATGACCATGCCTTGGCCCACGAGATTGGCCGCCAACTTGGCACTGGCAGCGGCGTCAATGTCGAACAAGCGCAACTCGCGGATGCCCAGCAGATCACGGAACGCCAGCGCCTGGAACTCGCTTTGCGCACCGTTGCCGATGAGCGCCATGCTGCGGCTGCCCGGGCGGGCCAGCAAGCGCGCGGCCAGCGCACTCATGGCCGCGGTGCGAATCGCCGTGGTCAGCGTCAACTCAGACAGCAGCCGCGGCGCGCCGGTGGCCACATCGGCCAGCACGCCAAAGGCCATCACCGTGGGCAGGCCGCAGCGCGGGTTGCTGGGGTGTCCGTTGACGTACTTGAAGGCGTACTGCGAGGCGTCGGCAATCGGCATCAGCTCGATCACACCGTCTGGCGAATGGCTGGCCACGCGGGCGGTCTTGTCGAACTCATGCCAACGCAGATAGTCGGCTTCGATGCGCTGCGCCACGCCGGCCAGGCAGGCTGACAAGCCCTTGCGACGAACCAGCTCGACCATATGCTGGACGCTGAGATAAAGGGTGGTGGGGAAAGCTTTGCTCGACATGACCGGCTCCGGCACTTGGGTTGCAAAGGAGTGTGGCCAAGGCCCGTGGCAGGCGGAAGCGGCAATTTGGCTGCGTTTCGCTGCCGGTTCTGGCTTAACGGCAAGGGGTCTTGGCGTTTTGCACAAAGGCGGATGGCGAGAATGCAGGCGCAATGACCCGGAAACCCATCCCTCAACAAAGCGTTGCCACAGGGCCCCCGCACCGCAAGGTGCCCCGGCCGCCACGAAAGAGGCTGCGCACTGCCTGGCGGTGGTTGTTGGGCGCCATCGGCCTGAGCGGTGCTGCGCTGGGCTGGGGCTACTGGCATGCGCGGACCCACGCCGCACTCAGCTTGCAGGTGCAAGACCACGGCTTGCGCACCGAGCGCCAGCTCTACGGCACGGCCCATGGCGTGACGCTTCAGCTTCTGGGGCCGGCCAACGAACCCTTGGCAACGGCGCGCTCGGTTGAGCCCTTGGGCTATATCCTGGCCGTACACCCGAACAGCGCGATCGGCAACTGCGAGCACCGCGGCATTCGCGCGCCGGGTGGGCCAGCCGCAGCGGGCGACCATGAAGACTGCTACGCCGACCACTCTGCCTGGGCGGCGCAGTGGGCGCCGCGGGTGCGCCGCGCCAACCTTGTTGTGGGAAGCTGCGAGCTGCGTGAACTGCCGGTGTACACCTACACCTCGAACGCAGACTGGTGGTGGTGGTGGGTTCCACTGCCCCACGTGGGCGGCGTGCCGCGGCGCTACTTCGAGTTCATAGTCAAGATCGACAGCCGCACCTGCATCGCGGTGAGCCCATAGCCGGCACCGTTCACTCACCAAAGTCCAGCGGCAAGCCCACGTAGTTTTCGGCGATCGTGCGCAAGCCCGCTTCGGAATGCAGCAGGTAGTCAAGTTCAGCCTGCTGCATCTTGGCCACGATCGGGCTGTCGTCGGGAAAGTTGTGCATCAGGCCGGTGAACCACCACGAAAAGCGCTCGGCGCGCCAGATGCGGCGCAGGCAGCGCTGTGAATAGCTGTCGATGCCGGCATCGCTTCGCTCTTGATAGAACTCGATCAAGGCGTTGGACAGGTACTTCACATCGCTCGCCGCCAGGTTCAGGCCCTTGGCACCGGAGGGCGGCACGATGTGGCCGGCGTCGCCGGCCAGGAACATTCGGCCAAAGCGCAAGGGCTCGGTGACAAAGCTGCGCAACGGGGCAATGCTCTTTTCGAGCGACGGGCCCGTCACCAGCCGTTGGCGGCCTTCATCGTCGAGCCGCAGGCCGAGTTCGTGCCAGAAGGCAGCGTCGCTCCAGGCCTCAACCTTGTCGGTCAGCGGCACTTGCAGGTAGTAGCGGCTGCGCGTCTTGCTGCGCTGCGAGCACAGGGTGAAGCCGCGCGGGCCGTTGCCATAGACCAGTTCATCCGACACCGGCGGCGTGTCGCTCAGCACGCCCAACCAGCCGAAGGGGTAGACCTTTTCGTATTCGGTGATCGCGCCGCGGGGCACGCTGGCCCGGCACACGCCATGAAAGCCGTCGCAGCCGGCGATGAAGTCGCAGGTGATCTCGTGCGTTACCCCGTCTGTCTCATACGTTACACGCGGACGGGCGCTGTCGAAGTCGTGCACCGCAACGTTGCCGGCTTCATACACCGTGGGCAGGCCGGCCGCGGCGCGGGCGTGCATCAAGTCGCGCGTCAACTCGGTCTGGCCATACACGGTGACGTGCTTGCCGCCGGTCAGGCCGTGCAGGTCGATGCGGTGGCGCTTGCCGCCCACCAGCATCTCGAAGCCGTGGTGCACCAGGCCTTCGCGTTGCATGCGCGCGCCCACGCCGGCCTGCACCAGCATGTCGGTGGTCACCTGTTCAAGCACACCAGCGCGAATGCGGCCGAGCACGTACTTGCCGCTCTGGCGTTCGAGCACGATGGCATCGATGCCGGCAAGGTGCAGCAGTTGCCCCAACAGCAGCCCCGAGGGGCCGGCGCCGATGATGGCAACCTGGGTTCTGGTGGTTGACATGGACACACCCATCAGCGCCCAGCCATGCTGGGCAGTTGCGTGCGTTTGATCAACCGCGTTTCCTGCGCCACGATGAGGTGGCCCGAGGCCGCCATGTACTTGGCGAAGTCGGGGTGGGCGTCGCGCGCGGCGCAGCGCTGTTCATAGTCGGCCAGGCTGTCGTAACCCCACTGGTGCACGAACTGGTTCAACGGCCCGACCAGGCTGGTCCAAAAGCCCAGCGGGTGGCCCAGTGTTTGCAGCAGCACCGGCATGGCCAGGCGGTCGAAGACCTCGATGAATTCGCCCACCTTGCGCGCTGGGATGGTGTAGACGCGGTGGTCGACGATGGCTTTGTTCAGTTCGGTCATCTGGGTCTTCCTGCCTGGTCGGCAATGTGGTGTGCGGTGACGTAGGCAAAGGTCATGTTCGGGCCGTGGGTGATGCCGGCGCCCGGGTAGTTGCCACCCATCACGCTTTCGCGGTCGTTGCCCACGGCGTACAGGCCAGGCACGGGCGTGCCACCCGGTTGCAACACTTCACCCGCCACGCTGGTGCGCAGGCCGTCGAAGGTGCCCAGGTCGCCCATCACCAGCTTCACGGCATAAAACGGTGCGGCCAGCAGCGGCGCCACGCAGGGGTTGGGTTGCTGTTCCGGGTCGGCCAGGTAACGGTTGAATGCGGTGCTGCCGCGGCCGAAGGCGGGGTCTTCACCGCTGGCCGCGCCGAGATTGAATTCGCGCAGGGTCTGCTCAAGGCCCGGCGCATCAACGCCGATGTTTTGTGCCAGCTCGGCCAGCGTGTTGCCCTTATTCAGGTAGCCGCTGCGCAAGTGCGGGCCAAGCGGCATGGGCGAGGGTTTGACATAGCCCAGGCCGTACTTTGCCAGCGAAGCCTTGTCACACACCAGCCACATCGCCGTCTCGGCTTGCCCGGCGCACGCGCGCATCAGGGCCGCGCCCACGTCGTGGTACGAATTCGACTCGTTGGTGAAGCGCTGGCCGTTGGCCAGCACGCCGATGACACCGGGCTTATAACGATCCAGAAGATGCGGGAAGACGCCGACCTCGCCGCCGCTGCATGGCACACGCGACACCGGCATCCAGGCCGCGGCGTCGCCAAAGCGCGGCGCGAACCAGCCGCCAGCGGCTTGCGCCATGCGCACCCCGTCGCCCGTGTTGCCTTCGGGCGTGGGCGAAAGGTGCTCCCCGCCGCGTGCCACATGCGGGTAGGTCTTGGCCAAGTTTTGCGCATCGTGCGGGAAGCCGTCGCAGGCCAGCACGACGCCGTGGCGCGCGTGGATGCGGCGCTCGCCGGCCACGCCGCCGCAGCGCACACCGACCACGCGGCCAGCGTCTTTCACCACTTCCAGCGCCGGCGTGGCGGTGAGGATGGGCACACCCAAATCCAGCGCTGACTTGGCCAGCCGCGCGGCCTGCGCATTGCCGCTGGTGACCATGACACCGCGGCCATACAGCAGCAACTCCTTCAGGTGCGTGACCAGCCGGCGGGCCACATACAGGAACGAAGTGAGCGACTTGGTGGCGCGAAAGAAATGCTTCAGGTCGGCATTGGATGAGTTGAACATCATGCCGATGAAGGTGATGGTCTTCAGCGGCGGCTTCAGCCGCGCCATGTCAGCGCCCAGGGCGCGGATGTCGAACGGCGCGGCCAGGATCGAGCGGCCTATTGATGCGCCACCGGGCTGGTCGGGGTGGTAGTCAGGGTACAGCGTGGGCACGAACTGCATCGCAGTCTCGCGCTCGAAGAATTCAACCATCTTCGGGCCGTGTTCCATGAAGGCACTCACCGCCGCGTCGTCATAGAACTTGCCGGTCTCGCCGATCATGTAGGTGCGCACGGCCTCGCGCGTGTCGGCCGGGTTTTGCTTGCGGCCGTGCGCGTTTAGCGGCACCCACAGCACACCGCCCGACAACGCCGTGGTGCCGCCGAACACCGGCTCCTTTTCCAGCACCAGCACCTCCAGCCCACGCTTGCGCGCCACGATGGCGGCGGTGAGGCCCGCCGCGCCCGAGCCCACCACGATCAAGTCCACCGTTTGTTCCGCAGCCATGGAGAGGGTCTAGTTCAGGTTGAAGCGAGTTGGTTGAAACCCGGGCGCGGCACCATGTCCATCAGCATGCAGCTCAGGCCACCGTCGACCACCAGTTCAGCACCATTGAGATAAGCCGAGCGCGGGCTGGCCAGAAAGACCGCCGGGTTGGCAATGTCCACCGGCTCGCCCACGCGCCGGCTGGCGGTGACGGCGGCTCGCCTGGCCTCGAAGCCGGGCTCTTCATAGAACTTGGCCGACAGCGCCGTGCGGATCATGCCGGGGCAAATGGCATTGCTGCGCACGCCCTGCGCTCCCCACTCCGCCGCGAGCTGTTTGGACAGCAACAGCACGCCGGCCTTGCTGGCGCTGTAGGCGCCGCTG
>JAYUHT010000071.1:0-7104 GCA_043766725.1 Burkholderiales bacterium
CCTGGGTGCGCTGCGCCTCACGGGCTGGGCCAGCAGCGTGGCCTGTGTCCTGTGCATCGTGCAGTTTTTACTGCTGCGTCCATTCAGCGCCGCGCTGGAGTTGAACGCTGCCGTGTGGTGGCTGTCGCTGCTCAACGGCACGCTGTGCACCGTGGCCCCGGTGCTGCTGGTGATGATGGGCATCGAGCGCATCGGCGCGCCCAAGGCGGCGCAGGCCGGCATGGTCGGGCCGCTGAGTACCATCGGGTTGAGTGCGCTGCTGTTGGGCGAGCCTTTCACGCCCTGGCTGGCCGCGGGCACCGCCCTGGTGCTGGCCGGCGTGATGCTGCTGGCGCGTGTGCGCTGAACAAAATCGGAGACAGACATGGACATGGGAATCACGGGCCGCTGGGCCCTGGTGTGCGCGGCCAGCAAGGGCTTGGGCAAGGGCTGCGCGGCCGCGCTGGTGCGCGAAGGCGTGAACGTGGTCATCACCGCCCGCGGTGAGCCCGCCCTGCTGGCCACGGCGGCCGAACTGCGGCTGCTCAACCCAGCGGTGCAGGTGCATGCCGTGGTGGGCGACATCGCCACCGTTGCCGGCCGCACGGCAGCGCTGGCGCAATGCCCGCAGGTGGACATCCTGGTCAACAACGCCGGTGGCCCGCCGCCGGGCGACTTCCGCGACTGGGACCGCGAGGCCTGGCTGAAGGCGATCGAGGCCAACATGCTCACGCCGATTGAGCTGATGAAGGCGGTGGTTGACGGCATGGCCGAGCGTGGCTTCGGCCGCGTGGTGAACATCACCTCGGGCGCGGTGAAGGCACCGATCGACACGCTCGGCCTGTCGAACGGCGCGCGCAGCGGCCTCACCGGCTTTGTGGCCGGCCTGGCCCGCCAGCAGCGCCTGGCCAGCCGCAACGTCACCATCAACAACCTGCTGCCCGGCGTGTTCGACACCGACCGCATCCGCACCATGATGCAAGGCGCCGTGGCCAAAACCGGCAAGCCCTACCAAGAGCTGATCGACCAGCGCGTGAACAACGTGCCGGCCAAGCGCCTGGGCAACGCCGACGAATTCGGTGCCACCTGTGCTTTCCTGTGCAGCGTGCATGCCGGCTACCTGACCGGGCAAAACATCTTGCTCGATGGCGGGGCGTTCCCCGGCACCTTTTGATTTTTCACTTGCAACCCCTTCCATTTGGAGACCCAGCCATGACCACGACTTCGACAACGGTTCAAATCAGCCAGTACGGCGGCCCGGAAAACATGCAGCTCGTGCAGGTGAGCGTGGGCGAACCCGGCCCGGGCGAGATCCGCATCCGCCATGAAGCCTGTGGCCTGAATTTCATCGACGTCTACCAGCGCACCGGCCTGTACAGCAACCCCTTGCCGCTGAACCTGGGCATGGAAGGCGCAGGCGTGGTGGAAGCGGTGGGCGCCGGCGTCACGCACCTCAAGGCCGGCGACCGCGCCGCCTACGCCAGCAACCCGCCGGGCTCGTATTCACAGGCCCGCGTGATGCCGGCGCGCAATGTGTGCAAGCTGCCCGATGGCATCAACTTCGACACCGGCGCGGCCATGATGTTGAAGGGCCTGACCGCGCAATACCTGCTCAAGCGCACGCTGCCCGCTGAAGGCCTGCAAGCCGGTGACTTCGTGTTGTTCCATGCCGCCGCCGGTGGTGTGGGCCTGATCGCCTGCCAGTGGGCCAAGGCCCTGGGCCTGCAACTCATCGGCACCGCGGGCAGTGCCGACAAGTGCAAGCTGGCGCTGGAGCACGGCGCCGCGCACGCCATCAACTACAAGAGCGAAGACTTCGTGGCCCGGGTGAAAGAAATCACCGGCGGCAAGAAGGTAAAGGTGGTTTATGACTCGGTGGGAAAAGACACCTTCGAAGGCTCGATTGAGTGCCTGCGTCCGTTCGGCCTGCTGGCCAGCTTCGGCAACGCCTCGGGCCCCGCGCCGGCGTTTGCGCCGGGCATGCTCGGCGCCAAGGGCAGCCTGTACGTGACGCGCCAAACCCTGTTCACCCACATCGCCACGCGCGAAGCCAACCAGGCCATGGCTGACGACTTGTTTGCCGTGGTGCAAAGCGGCGCGGTGAAGATCCGCATCGACCAGCGCTACCCGCTGGCTCAAGTGGCGCAGGCGCATCGTGATTTGGAGGCGCGCAAGACGACGGGCTGCACGATTCTGTTGCCTTGAGTTCAGGCCGGCTCGGGTGCGACCCTGATGCACCCGGCCAGCCGAAGCAGTAGCGTCGAACTCCTTCTTCAAGGAGATCAGGCATGCAACGTCGCAACTTCGTTGGAACCCTGGCCGCGGCGGCGGCAGCGGCTTGGGCAGGCAGCGCACAGGCGCAAGCCATCACCTTGCATGGCGCGGTGCAGTTCAACGATGACCATGCCTTCAACCGGGCGCTGCTCAAGTTCGAAGAGCTGGTCAAGCAGTACTACGGCAAGCCGATCAATTTCGTGCTCCACCGCAACAGCGAACTCGGGCTGGAAAAGCAGTACTTCGAATACATGGCCCAGGGCAAGGCGGTTGACTACGGCATTGTTTCGCCGGCGCACATGTCCACCTTCTCGAAGGCCGCGCCCTTCATCGACGCGCCGTTCATCTTCCGCGACCTGGCGCACTGGAACAAGGTGCTCGATGCCGACCTGTTCAAGCCGATCGCCGATGAAGTGGCGAAGAACGCCGAAGTGCATCTCATTGGTTGGGCCGGCGGTGGCACGCGCAACATCTTCGTCAACAAGCCCATCCGCAACCTGGCTGAGATGAAGGCGCTGAAGGTGCGGGTGCAAGGTGCGCCGATCTGGAGCCGCAGCTTCTCGGCGGCTGGCATGAGCCCCACCGTGATCGCCTACAACGAGGTCTACAACGCCATCCAGAACAACGTCATCGCCGCGGGCGAGAACGAAGCCGCCGGCGTGGAGACCATGAAGTTCTACGAGGTCGCCCCGCACCTGGCCATGACCGAACACGCCATCACCATCCGGCCCATCTGCTTTTCCGGCAAGACCCTGGCCAAGCTGCCGGCTGACTTGCAGGCGGCCATTCTGCGCGCGGGCAAGGAGGCGGGCACTTACGGGCGCCAGATCGAATCGTCGGAAGACACGGCCAAGCTCGACAAGCTCGAAAAAGACGGCAAGCTCAAGCGCGTGCCGTTCACCGACCGCGCGGCGATGAAAAAGCTGGTCGATCCGGTGATGGCGGCTTACGCCAAGGAGATCGGCGCCGACGCCATCTTCGACAAGATCAACGCCATTCGTTAATCGCCACCGGAGTCTCGGCGGCGCTCCCACGGCGGGAGCGCCGCCGTTTCATTGCCCATGACCCTGTTCAAGGCCTTCACCGCGCTGTACAGCCGGTTGTTGTCGTGGTTGCTGGTGTTCACCGTGGCGGTGCTGATCATTCCGGTCAGCTTGCAGATTTTTTCGCGCTACACGGAACTGATACCGACCTACATCTGGACCGAGGAGATGGCGCGCTTTCTGTTCGTGTGGATGATCATGATCGGCGCCATGCTCGGCATCCGCGAGAGCACGCATTTCGATGTCGATGTCTGGCCGCGCTTGTCGCCGCGCGGCACGGCGCTGCTCAAGGTCGTCGCCAGTGTCTTCATCCTGGGCTTCGCGCTGGTCTTTGTCTGGGGCGGCTATTTGTTCACGCGCTTCGCCTGGAACCGGGTGTCAGAGCTGGCCGAATTGCCGCTGTGGCTGATTCACATTGCCTGGCCGGTGGCCGGGCTGACCTGGGTGCTGTTCCAGGGTGAACAGATGATTGATGCGCTGAAAACGCTGAGCGGCGCGAGCAAGGGCGAAGGGACCCAGGCATGAACACCGCCGCGCTGGCGCCGTCTGTCGCGGCGATGATCCTGTTCGGCATCTTCTTCACGCTGATGTTTCTGCGCGTGCCGGTGGCCTTCGCGCTGGGCCTGGCCTGCGTGCCGATCTTCGTCATCGAAGACCGCTTCGACCTGCAAAACCTCATTCAAGAGACCTTCAACGCCTACAACTCGTTCATCTTGCTGGCCGTGCCGTTCTTCTTGCTCACCGCCAACTTGATGAACGTGGGCGGCATCACCGATCGCCTGGTGCGTTTTTCGCGCGCCCTGGTGGGTCACTTTCCGGGTGGCTTGGCACAGGTGAACGTGGTGCTGTCGATCTTCTTTGCCGGCGTGTCGGGCTCTTCGACCGCCGACGCCGCGAGCCAGAGCAAGATCTTCATCGACGCGCAGGTCAAGGAAGGCTACGACGTGAGCTTCTCGGTGGCCATCACCGCCGTGTCGGCCGTGCTGGCGGTGATCATTCCGCCGTCGATACTGATGATCGTCTGGGGCGGCGTGCTCAGCGTGTCGATCGGCGCGTTGATGCTGGCCGGCATCGTGCCCGGTTTGCTCATCGGCCTGGCCCAGATGGCCACGGTGCATGCCTATGCCAAACGGCGCAACTACCCCACCTACACGCGGGCCACGCTGCGTGAAGTGTTTGCTTCCGCGGCAGTGTCGATTCCGGCGCTGTTGACGCCCTTCATCATCATCGGCGGCAAGATTTTCGGCTGGTTCACGGCCACCGAATCAGCCTGCATTGCCGTGCTCTACGCCGGCGCACTTTCGCTGCTGGTGTACCGCGAGATGAACTGGAAGGGCCTGTACGAGGCCTTTCTCGACACCGGCAAACTTTCAGCCGTGGCCTTGTTTTGCGTGGGCACGGCCAGTGCGTTCGGCTGGCTGCTGGCCTACTACCAAATCCCCAAGGCGCTGCTGGCGGGCGTGTCGGGCTGGGGCATGGGCGTCACGGCCACCGGCTTTTTCATTGCCGCGGCATTCCTGGTGGTGGGCTGCTTTCTCGACGCCATACCGGCCATCATCATCGTGGGCACCATCTTGCAGCCGCTGGCGCAAAACGCCGGCATGGACCCGGTGCACTTCGCCATCGTGGGCATCGTGTCGCTGGCCTTTGGTTTGGTGACGCCGCCCTACGGCCTGTGCCTGATGATCGCTTGCTCGGTGGCCAAGATCCGCATCATCGATGCGTTGAAAGACACGATGATCATGCTCGTGCCGATGCTGCTGGTGCTGGCCACCATGATCGTCTGGCCCAGCGTGGCGCTGTTCCTGCCGCGGCTGTTTCCGCCGGGCACGCTTTAGATCCGAGTTGCCTTAGTCAACGCCCGCGCCGCACCCGCAGCAGTTCATCCACGATCAGGCAAATGGCGCCCAGCGTGATGGCGCTGTCGGCCAGGTTGAAGGTGGCGAAGTGGCGGCCGGCCCAGTGGAAGTCGAGCATGTCCACCACATAGCCATGCAAGGCGCGGTCGATCACGTTGCCCACCGCGCCGCCCAGGATCATGCTGATGGCAAAGCAGAACAGAGTCTGCGCCGGGTGCTTTTTCAGCATCCACAACATCAGGCCCGACGCCACCACCCCCAGCCCGATGAAGAACCAGCGCTGCCAGCCACCGGCCCCAGCCAGGAAGCTGAAAGCGGCGCCGCTGTTGTGCGCGCGCACAACGTTGAAAAAATCGGTGACGTGGCGTGACTCGTGGAGCTGGAAGTGGCCCAGGATCAGCGTCTTGCTGAACTGGTCGAGCACGATGACGATGAGCGCCAAGCCCAGCCACACCGTCAGGCTGGGCCCACTGCTGTTTGATCTGCGCGCGCCCATGGTTTCGCGGCTTCTCAAGCGAACCGGCGCATTTCGCCGGCGCCATGGAGGTTGCTGGTGCAGCGGCTGCACAACGTGAGGTACTGCGGGTCGTGGCCCACGTCTTCGCGCCAGTGCCAGCAGCGTTCGCACTTGGGCGTCGTGCTGGCGCTGACCTGCACCGCCAGTTCCGGGCCTGCGGCCACGTTCACCACCGAGGTGATGAAAATGAACTTCAGCTCGCTGCCCAGGCTTTGCAGCAAGGCCAGGTCAGCCGGGGCGGCTTGCATCGTGACGACGGCTTCGAGGGCCGAGCCCACGCCGCCCAGGGCGCGCAGGTTCTCGATTTCCTTGTTCACCACATCGCGGATCTCGCGCAGCCGGGTGTAACGTTCCAGAACAGCCGAATCCGGCGCCGGCAGGGTCCAATAGGTTTGCGTGAAGATGCTCTGGCCCACGCCGGGCGCAAAGATCGCAAACGCTTCTTCAGCGGTGAAGCTCATGAACGGCGCCATCCAGCGCAGCATGGCCTGGGTGATGTGCCACAACGCCGTTTGCGCGCTGCGCCGCGCCGGGCTGTTGGCCGCCGTGGTGTACAGGCGGTCTTTCAGCACATCGAGGTAGAACGCGCCCAGGTCTTCGGAGCAGAAGATTTGCAGCTTGGCCACCACGGGGTGGAACTCGTACACCTCGTAGTGCGCCAGCACCTCGGCTTGCAGTTGCGCGGCGCGGGCCAGCGCGTAGCGGTCGACCTCCAGCAACTGCGCCAGCGGCAGCGCGTCGGTGTCGGGGTTGAAGTCGCTGGTGTTGGCGAGCAAGAAGCGCAGCGTGTTGCGGATGCGCCGGTAGCCATCCACCACGCGCGCCAGGATCTTGTCGTCGCCGGCGATGTCGCCCGAATAGTCGCTGGCGGCCACCCACAGGCGGATGATTTCAGCGCCCAGCTTCTGGCTAACCACCTGCGGCTCGATGCCGTTGCCCGCGCTCTTGCTCATCTTGTGGCCCTTGCTGTCCACAGTGAAGCCATGCGTTAACAAGCCGCGGTAGGGCGCGCGGCCGAACAGTGCGCAGCCCAGCAGCAGGCTGCTGTGGAACCAGCCGCGATGCTGGTCGTGGCCTTCCAGGTACAGGTCGGCCTCGGGGCCGTGTTCATGGTGGCTGAGGTGGCCGGCGTGCGAGTGGTGCGTGCCGCGCAGCACATGCCAGAAGGTGGAGCCGGAATCGAACCAGACTTCGAGGATGTCGCTGCTCTTGCTGTAGTGCGCGGCGTCTTCGGCGCCCAGGATGTCTTCAACCGTGGCGCGGCTCCAGGCTTCGATGCCGCCGGCGTCGACGATGGCCGCGGCCTGATCAAGAATGTCCATCGTGCGCGGGTGCGGCTCGCCGCTTTCCTTGTGCAGGAACAGCGGCAGTGGCACGCCCCAACTGCGCTGGCGGCTGATGCACCAGTCGGGCCGGTTGGCGATCATGTCGC
>JAYUHT010000072.1:0-7103 GCA_043766725.1 Burkholderiales bacterium
CCCCCACGCCCCGGCGCCCCAACCCCGAGGGCGCCTTCATGCGCGCCTTGTTCGCCAAGCAGCCGGTGCTGGCCAACAGCCGCGCAGAAATGGATGCCATGGGCCTGAGCCCACCCCCCGGCATGGCGCCCAGCCTGGCCACCTTGACCGTGCCGATCTTCGCCAACGACACGTTGGTGGCCGGCATCACGCTGGACAGCCACGACCCGGCGCGCAAGTTCGGCGCCGCCGACGTGCGCCTGCTGCAAACCGTGGCCGGCGCGATGGGCGTGGCGATGCACAACGTGCGCCTGTTTGACGACACCAAAGAAGCCCTGGCGCACCAGACGGCCACGGCCGACGTGTTGACGGTGATCGGCATCTCGGTGGCCGACAGCGGGCCGGTGTTTGACAAGATCCTCGAATGCTGCGAGCACCTGTTTGCCGCCGGCACCTCGTTCGCGCTGCACCTGGTGAACGACGCCGGCCTGCTCGACCTGACACGGGTGCGCTTTGCCGCGGCCACCTATCAAGAATTCGGCGCGGATCGCATGGCGATGGTGGCAGCCAGCCTGCGATCAACTTACCCCATGCCGCTGGCCGACACCTCGGCCGCCGCGGCCTTCAGCGCCGCCGAGGTGATCGAGTACAGCGACGTGTTGACCGGCCCCGGCGTGCCGCTGTCGTTGCAACAGGCAGCCCAAAGTTCGGGCAGCAACTTCGCCATGCTCGTGGCGCCGCTGCTGTGGCACGGCCGCGGCGTCGGCACGCTGTCGATGCAGCGGCTCAGCTTGGGCCCCTTCCGCGCCCAGGAACGCAGGCT
Organism: Burkholderiales bacterium; assembly: GCA_043766725.1. GTDB lineage: Bacteria > Pseudomonadota > Gammaproteobacteria > Burkholderiales > Burkholderiaceae_C > Rubrivivax. The sequence continues at coordinate 803 of JAYUHT010000072.1, forward strand.
GCTCAAGACCTTTGCCGACCAGGCCGTCATCGCCATCCAGAACGCGCAACTGTTCAACGAAACCAAGGCCGCGCTGGAACGCCAAACCGCCACCTCCGAGGTCTTGCAGGTCATCGCGCATTCGATGGCCGATGCGCAGCCGGTGTTCGAGAAAATCCTGCAAAGCTGCGAGAGCTTGATGGGCGACGCCGCGGGCAGCGCGATCCACCTGATGGGCGACGACAACCTGCTGCACCTGATGTGCTTCAGCTTGCCCGTGCGCGGCCAGCCTCCCTTGAGCACCCAAGCCGATGTCGACGCCGCCTTGGCGCAACTGCGCGCGCTGCCACCGGGCACGATGCACGACTCCACCGCCGCGCAGGCCTTCAGCCACGGCCGTGTGCAGAACTACGCTGACGCGCTGAACGGCCCAGATTCACCCAAGGCACTGCGCCACGCCGCGCGCATCATTGGTGGCGGCAGCCATTCCTACTCGCTGGCCGTGGCGCCGCTGATGAAGCAGGGCCGCGGGCTGGGGCTCATTTCGGTGGCGCGCTGGAAGCTCGGCGGCTTCAATGACGCTGAATGCGCGTTGCTGCAGTTGTTTGCCGACCAGGCCGCGGTGGCGCTTGAAAACGCCCGGCTGTTTAACGAAACGAAAGAGGCACTCGAACGGCAAACGGCGACCGCCGACATTCTGAAGGTGATCGCCGCCTCGCCAGCCGATGTGCAGCCCGTGTTCGACGCCATCGTGCACAGCGCCGCGCGCCTGTTCGGCCGCAAGACGGCGCTGCGCACGCGCGAACCCGTTGGCCTGCTGCGCCGCGCGCGCAGCTATGAGCTGACTGACGGTGAATTTCACGGCCCCGATTTGCTGCCGATCGAGCGCGACAACATCGTCGGCCGCGCCGTGCTCGAAGGCCGCGCCATTCAAGTGCCCGACACGCAGGCATTGCACGCCCCGCCCGCCGCGCAGGGCCTGGCGCGCCAGCTGGCGTTCCGCTCGATCGCCTCGGCACCCTTGATGCTCGACGGCCAGGCCATCGGCGTCATATCGCTGTCGTCGCCCGAGCCGGGAGCGCTGTCGGACAAGCAGATGGAGCTGCTCGCGCTGTTCGCCGACCAGGCGGTGATCGCCATCCAGAACGTGCGGCTGTTCAACGAGACCAAGGAGGCGCTGGAGCAGCAGACCGCCACGGCCGACATCCTGCAGGCCATCAGCAACTCGGTGGCCGATGCGCAGCCGGTGTACGAAGCCATCCTGCACAGTTGCGAGAGGCTTTTCAATGGCATGCATGTGGGCATCAACCTGGTCGGCGCCGACGGGCGCATCCACCTTGCCGCGCATGAAGGGCCGGCGCCGAACCGCGAGGCGTTTGAGCGCACGTTCCCGATTCCCCTGGACGCCGAATCGGGCACCGGCTCGGCCATCGCGGCGCGCAGCGTGATGCACTACCCCGACGTCGAACACGGCGCCGGCGTGCCGCTGTACGTGCGCCGCGCCGCCGCGTCGGTGGGCACGCGGTCCATCATCTTCGTGCCGCTGCTATGGGAGGGCCGCGGCATCGGCGCCATCTTCGTCGGCCGGCGCTTCGCCGCGCCGTTCTCCGACAAGGACATCGCGCTGCTGCGCACCTTCGCCGACCAAGCGGTGATCGCGATCCAGAACGCGCGTCTGTTTAACGAAACCAAGGAGGCGCTGGAGCAGCAGAAAGCCTCGGCCGAGGTGCTGCAGGTGATCAGCAGTTCGGTGGCCGATTCCGCGCCGGTGTTCGAGAAGATCCTCGACAGCTGCGAGCGCCTGCTGGGCACCAACCAACTGCGCATCGCCGTGGTGGGTGAGGACGCCGTCGTGCGTTGCGTGGCCTGGCGCGGTTGGATCGCCGAACAAGCTGGATTCATCGAGGCACCGCTGGATCAAAGCCAGACCGGGCGCGCCATTCGTGAACGTCAGCCCGTGCACATCCCAAACCTGGCCGTGGTGCCCGACTTGCCGCATCACATCAAGGACAGGTTGAGTCGCGTCGGCAACGTTTCCGTCGTCTACGCGCCCATGCTGTGGCAGGAAAGTGGCATCGGGTCGATCTGCGTGATGCGCCATCCGCCAAAGCCGTTCACGGACAAGGAACTGTCGCTGCTGCAAACCTTCGCCAATCAAGCGGCGATCGCGATCCAGAATGCGCGCCTGTTCAGGAACGCGCAAGGCGCCCGCGCCCAGGCCGAAGCCGCCAACCAGGCCAAGAGCGATTTTCTGGCCACCATGAGCCATGAAATTCGCACGCCCATGAACGCCGTGATCGGCATGAGCGGGCTGCTGCTCGATACGCCGTTGAGCGCCGAGCAGCGCGACTTTGCCGGCACCATTCGCGACAGCGGCGACGCGCTGCTGACCATCATCAACGACATCCTCGATTTCTCGAAGATCGAGGCCGGCCGCATGGATGTGGAAGCGCACCCGTTTGACCTGCGCGATTGCGTTGAATCGGCGCTTGATCTGGTGAGCGCGCGGGCGGCCGAAAAGCGCCTGGATATCGCTTATCAGATTGACAGCGAAGTGCCCGATACCGTGCTGGGCGACGTGACACGGTTGCGCCAGATACTGCTCAACCTGCTTTCCAATGCCGTGAAGTTCACCGAAGCCGGCGAGGTGGTGGTGAGCGTGAGTGCCGCCCCAGCGCCCGACGGCCTGGTGGAACTTGCGTTTACCGTGCGCGACACCGGCATCGGCCTGAGCGACGCCGGCAAGGCAAAACTGTTCCAGAGTTTCAGCCAGGCTGATTCAAGCACCACGCGCAAATACGGCGGCACCGGCCTGGGCCTGGCCATCAGCAAGAAGCTGGCCGAGTTGATGGGTGGCACGATGTGGGTGCACAGTGCCGGTGTGGGGCAAGGCTCAACGTTTCACTTCACTTTGCGCGTGCCGCGGGCCGAAGCGCTCGCCCTGCCGCGCCGCAGGTGGCTGGGCCCGCAGGCCGCGCTGGCGGGCAAGCGTGTGCTGGTGGTGGACGACAACGCGACCATCCGCAATGTGCTGGCGCTGCAACTGGGCAAATGGGGCCTGGCCGTGCAGAGCAGCGAATCGCCCACTCAAGCGCTGGAGTGGTTGCGTGCGGGCCGCGGCTTCGACCTGGCCATTGTGGACAGCCACATGCCCGAGATGGATGGCGTGGCACTGGCCGGCGCGATCCGCGCGCTGGATGCCGGGCTGCCCATGGTGCTGTTCAGCTCGCTGGGCCGGCGCGATGCGGCCGAACTCGGTGAGCTTTTCAAGACCACCCTGACCAAGCCGCTCCACCCCTCGCAGTTGTTCGACACCTTGATGCACCTGCTGGCGCCGGGCGGCGCCGCCTTGCCCTTGTCCAACGCCAAGCCCGCGCTCGATGCCAGCCTGGCGCAGCGCCACCCGCTGCGCATCTTGCTGGCCGAAGACAACGTGGTGAACCAGAAGCTCGCGTTGCGGCTGTTGCAGCAAATGGGCTACCGCGCCGACCTGGCCAGCAACGGCATTGAAGCCATCGAGTGCGTGGCGCGCCAGACCTACGACGTGGTGCTGATGGACGTGCAGATGCCCGAGCTGGACGGCCTGGAAGCCGCGCGGCGCATCTGCGCATCTCAACCGTTAGACCGGCGGCCGCACATCGTGGCCATGACGGCCAACGCCATGCAAGGCGACCGCGAGGAATGCCTGGCCGCCGGCATGGACGACTACGTGACCAAGCCGATTCGGGTGGAGGAACTGGTGCAAGCGCTGATGCGGGCATCGCATGCATCGCCAGCTTCCCCAAGGGGAGCCGCTTGACGGCCGTGCGGTCGCGCGCCGGCAAGTCGGCCACCGCGCCAGCGCCGCCGCCCAGGCGGCAGGCGGTGCACGCCACCCTGCTCGATGACGTGCTCGAATTGAACCGTGCGCGCGAGCCCGCCGCGCTGTACCGCGGCCTGCTGCGCACCATCGCCCGGCATTGGCAACCCCGCCGCAACTTGGTGGTGTTGCACACCGCGCAAGGGCCCGAGATCGTGGCGGCCAGGTTGCCGCGCGGTGAGCAGGCCAGCGCGCTGTTGGCAGCCATCACGCCATGGCTGGTCGAAGCCGGCCAGCAAGGCGCTGCTGCCCTGCACGTCGGCCCGCCCGGCGCGGCGCCCAGCAAGCAACGCAGTTGCCTGGTGGCGCCCCTGTTCGACGCGCAGGCCGCCACGCCAAGCCTGCTGGGCTGGCTTTATGCCGACACCGAAGGCCGCCATGGCCGCATGCAAGACACCGGCCGCGGCGGCCTGGCCAACCTGGCTGCCCAGGCCGCCGCGGCGCTGTCGAACTTGCGCATGAACGCCGGCCTGCGGCGCACACTGGCCGAACGCACCGTCACGCTTGAGCAGCGCGCGGCCGAGCTGGCCGTCATCCACCGCATCCAGGAAGGCGTGGCGGCCGAGCTTGACTTCCAGGCGATCGCTGAGCTGGTGGGCGACGCGCTGCGCAAGGTGCTGAAGTGCGACGACATCGGCATCACCTGGTACGACGCCAGGGCCAACCTGATCCATCAGCTCTACGCCATCGAGCATGGCAAGCGGCTGGCGCCCGAAGCGCCGCGCACACCGTCGCGCGCTGGTCCGTTCATGCGCCTGCTGCGCTCGCGCCGGGCCCGAATCTGCGCCAACCCGGCGCAGATCAGCGCAGCCGGCTATGGCGTTGTTGCGGGCACGGACGCTCGCACGAAGTCGCTGGTCAACGTGCCCATTCTGGCCGGCGAGCGCTTTGTCGGCGAATTGATCCTGGAGGACTACCAACGCGAGAACGCGTTCGGGCCGGCGCAGGTCGAGCTGCTGTCCACGGTGACGGCCAGCATGGGCACGGCCTTGGAGAACGCCCGGCTGTTCAAAGAAACCCAGGCCGCGCTGCAGCGCCAGACGGCCACGGCCGAGATCCTGAAGGTCATTGCCGGCTCGCCGTCGAACGTGCAGCCGGTGTTCGAGGCGATTGCAACCAGCTCCAAGCGCTTGCTCGACGCCTTCTCGACCACCGTGTTCCAGATCATCGACGGCGTGCTGCAACTGGCGGCGTTCACGCCCACCACGGTGGTGGCTGACGCGGCCATGCAAGCCCTGTTTCCACGGCCGATTGCTGAATTCCCGCCGTTCGCGCTGGTGCGAGAAGGCCAGGTCGCGCGGATCGGCGACACGGAATCCGACCCCGGCGTGCCGCCCATGCTGCGCGAGCTGGCGCGCCTGCGCGGCTACCGCGCCATGTTGTTCACGCCTTTGATGCACAACGCTGCGGTGATCGGCATGATCAGCGTCACGCGCAAGGCACCGGGGCTGTTTGCCGCCCATCACGTTGCGCTGATGCAAACCTTCGCCGACCAGGCGGTGATCGCGATCGAGAACGCGCGGCTCGTGAATGAGACCCGCGAGGCGCTCGCGCGGCAGACCGCCATTGCGGAAGTCCTTGAAGTGATCAGCGACTCGCCTACTGATGTGCAGCCGGTGCTCGACGCCGTGGCGCATCGTGCCGCCTTGCTGTGCGACGCGACCGCGGCGCAGATCTTTCTCCTGGAAGGCGGCATGCTGCATTCCCGTGCCGGACATTTCCCATACGGCCGGGCGATGCGGTTGCGAGGCGACCCGGTGCCGGTCCACGTCACGTCGATGACCGGTCGCGCGGTTCTCGAGCGCACAACGATCCATTGCGCCGATGTGCTGCCGTTGATCGATACGCAGTACCCGGCCGCGCGGGTGAACCAACAGCGCCTGGGTTTTCGCGCCATCCTGGCCGTGCCGCTGACGCGCGAAGGCGGCGCATACGGCGCGATCTTCCTCCACCGCGAGGAGTCGCGCCCGTTCCTGCCGGGTCAGATCGTGCTGGTGGAGACCTTTGCGCGGCAGGCTGCGATCGCGATCGAGAACGTGCGCCTGTTCAATGAGACCAAGGAGGCGCTGGAGCAGCAGACCGCCACCGCCGAAGTGCTGGAGGTGATCAGCAACTCGGTGGCCGACGCGCAGCCGGTGTTCGACAAGATTCTCGACAGCTGCCAGCGTCTGATCGAATCCACCGATTCGTGCGTGATGACGATCGACGACGACTCGTTCGTTCACGTCGGTTCGGTGCGTGGCGACCAGGGCCAGCGCTTTTCCAGGTACGAGCCGCGCCTGGTGGAACAGACGGTCATCGCCCAGGCGATGCACGAGCGCCATGTCATGCACTACCCGGACGCATTGCACGGCGCGGGCGTGCCCGAACTGGTGCGCCGCATGGCGGCCAAGATCGGTAATTTTTCCGTGATCATGGCGCCGATGATCTGGCAAGGGCGCGGCGTCGGCGCCCTGTTCGTCG
>JAYUHT010000073.1:0-2660 GCA_043766725.1 Burkholderiales bacterium
AGCTGCTCGGCCAACAGCTTGTTGAAGCGGCGCACGCGCTCGGGCGGCGCGTCGGTGATCTGGCTGCGGTCGACCTGCTCGATCTCAAGCTGCAACTGCATCAGCGCCAGCAAGTCACCGGCGGCGTAGGCCTGGTTCACGCGCTGCATGTAGGCGGTTTTCTCGGCCTGGTCGGTGGCGTCGCTCGCACGGTCGGGGTGCAAGGCGCTGGCCAGTTTGCGGTAGACCTCGCGCACACTTTGCGTGGCCTGTTTTTCTTCGCGTTCGCGGCGTTGCTGTGCCTGGGTCTTGGGCCGGTCAGCGTCTTCATTGCGCTGCTGCTCCCGCTGCTCTTCAGCGGCCTGGTGGGCCTGCATGCGCTCGCGCGCGCGCTGCATGAGTTCGTCTTCCGATTCCAGCTCATCGTCACCCAGGTCGATGCCGCCCACCTCTTCCAGCATGTCGCGCATGTCATCCAGGTGTTCGGCTTGCCGCGTGGCGAAGTCAACCTCGCTGTGGCGATTGAAGATTGCCTTCAGGCGAGCCTCTTCTTCTTCCAGGCCACTGTCGATCATGGCTTCGGCGATGTCGCAAATCAGTTCGCTCAGGGTTGCGGCTTCTGTCTTGCTCAGGCCACCGCGGGCATGGGCGGCGTCAAGCTCGGCCAGGAATTCGCCGCGCACGCCACGCACTTGGTCGCGCAGCGGCTCAACGCGCGCGGTGTAGGCCTGCGCAAACAACGGCACCTGTTCTTGCCACTGCGCCAGGCGGGCGCGGGCTTGGTCGATGCGCGCCAGCAGCAGGTTGAAGCGCTTTTGCTCCGGGCGCAGCTTCTGGCCGCCCAGCGGCGTGACCAGCAACTGCGTCTTGCGTTTCACGCGAAGTGGCAGGCCGCCATTCGGCCTGGGCCCATGTCGCGCAACAGCGGCGCTTCCACCTTGCAGCGCGCCTCGGCACGCGGGCAGCGTGGGTGGAAGTGGCAGCCCTGCGGCGGGTTGATCGGGTTGGGCACGTCGCCCTGCAACACGATGCGCCGGCGCTTCACCGTGGGGTCGGGAATCGGCACGGCCGACAACAAGGCCTGTGTATACGGATGTTTGGGCGCCACGTACAGGTCGCGCGCGGGCGAGATTTCAACGATGCGGCCCAGGTACATCACCGCCACGCGGTCTGAAATGTGTTCCACCACGCTCAGGTCGTGGGCGATGAAGATGTACGTGAGGTTGAACTTGGCTTGCAGGTCTTCCAGCAGGTTGATCACCTGCGCCTGGATGGAAACGTCGAGCGCGCTCACCGCTTCGTCGCACACCACCAGCTTGGGGCTCACCGCCAACGCGCGCGCAATGCCGATGCGCTGGCGCTGGCCGCCGGAAAATTCATGCGGGTAGCGGCGCATGTGGTCGGCGCTCAGGCCTACCGTTTCAAGCAAGTCAACGATGCGCGCGTCATACGCGGCGCGCGTGGGCGCCAGCTTGTGGATGGTGAGCGCCTCGCCCACGATGGCGCCCACCGTCATGCGCGGGTTCAGGCTGGCGTAGGGGTCTTGAAAGATGATCTGCATGTCGCGCGCCAGCGCACGCAGCTCGTCGCGTGGCGCGGTGGTGACGTTGCGGCCCTCGAACCAGACCTCGCCCGAGGTGGGTTCAATCAACCGCAGGATGCAGCGGCCCGTGGTGCTCTTGCCGCAGCCGCTTTCGCCCACCACGCCCAGCGTTTCACCGGCTTGCAGCTCGAAGCTCACGCCATCGACCGCATGCACGCGCTCCACCACGCGCTGCAACAGGCCGCCGCGGATGGGGAAATGCTTGACCAGGTTCTTGACCTTGAGGATGGGCTCGGTCATGGCAAGACCTTTGTGCTGCGCGCTCACGGGTGTTGCGCCCTTCGGGTGGCCGGGCGGGGTCATGCCGTGGCCTCCGCCAAAAAGCAAGCCACTTTGTGGCCTGGCGCAATCATCCTCAGCGGCGGCGTGGCACTGCTGCACGACGGAATGGCCAACTTGCAACGTGCCGCGAAGCGGCAACCCTCGGGCGGGTCGATGAGTTTGGGCACGGTGCCGGGAATGGTCTCCAGCCGCGTCTTGTGCAGCGCCGCCAGGTCGATGCGCGGAATGGAGCGGATCAAGCCTTGCGTGTAGGGGTGGCGCGGGTGGGCAAAGAGCTCTTCCACCGTGGCTTCTTCCACCACCTTGCCGGCGTACATGACCACCACCTTTTGCGCCACTTCAGCCACCACGCCCATGGCATGGGTGATGAGCATCACCGCCATGCCCAGGCGGCCTTTCAACTCGGCCAGCAGGTCGAGAATTTGCGCCTGGATGGTGACATCGAGCGCCGTGGTGGGCTCGTCGGCGATCAGCAGCTTCGGGTTGCAGGCCAGGGCGATGGCGATCATCACGCGCTGGCGCATGCCGCCGCTGAACTGGTGCGGGTAGTCGTTGATGCGCCGTTCGGGCGACGGGATGTTCACCAGCTTGAGCATCTCGATGGCCCGGTTCATGGCCTCTTTGCGCGACACCTGCTCATGCAGCATCACGCTTTCGGCGATCTGGTCGCCAATGGCGTACACCGGGTTCAGGCTGGTCATCGGCTCCTGGAAGACGATGGCGATTTCTTTCGCGCGGATGCGCCGCATTTCGTCATTCGTTAACGGCACCAGGTCGCGGCCCTGCCACAGCACCT
>JAYUHT010000074.1:0-7094 GCA_043766725.1 Burkholderiales bacterium
GACGTCAGTGGCAACCTGCGGCTGATGACATTGAGCGTGCGCGACTTCGGCCCTGGCGTGGCCGACGAACACCTGGCCCATCTGGCCGAGCCGTTCTACCGCGTTGACAGTGCGCGCCAGCGCGCGACGGGGGGCGTCGGCTTGGGCTTGTACCTGTGCCGGTTGGTGGCGCAGGCGCATGGCGGTGAGCTGCGCATTCGGCGCGCGCAGCCGGGGTTGGAGGTCACGGCCTCGTGGCCCATCAGCCACGGCGCCGCCGCGCAAGCTCAACCCGCGGCCTGACGCGCCAGCCGCAACTCACTTCAGTCGTTAGACACCGGCCGGAACAGCCCCAGGTCAATCGCGTTGGCCATCGCCCGGTAACCTGCATCGTTAGGGTGCAGGTGGTCGCCGCTGTCGTAGCCCGGCAGCAGGCGGCCTGGGTGGGCCGGGTCGCGCAGCGCCTTGTCGAAATCGATCACGGCGTCGAACGCGCCGCTGCTGCGGATCCACTGGTTCACGGCCTGTCGCTTGGCTTCACCTTCGGGCGTGTAGTAGCCCGGGAAGATGGTGCCCTCGAAAGGCGTCAAGGTGCCGCCGAAGATCAACAGGCCGCGCTCGCGGGCGCGGGCGATGAGCTGCTTGTGCCCGGCAATGATCTGCGCCGCCGACACCACTTCGCTCGCACGGCCGAAGGCACCCGGTATGCCGATGTTGTTGATGCCTTCCATCAGGATCACGTATTTGGCGCCCGGCGCATTCAACACGTCGCGGTCGAAGCGGGCCAGCGCATTCGGGCCGAACAGGTTGAACAACGTGCGGTTGCCGCTGATGCCGTGGTTGAGCACGGCCAGGTGGTCGGTCGAGCGCTGCGCTTGCAAGCGCGCGGCCAGCACGTTGGGCCAGCGCGCATTGGCGTCGGGCGTTGAGGCGTAGCCGTCGGTGATGGAGTCGCCAATGGTCACGATGGCGGCGTTCTTCTTGGGTGCAGACACCGTCACACCGGTGAGGAAGTACCACGACAGGCTGGTCGTTGCCGTGGGCAGTGCCACGGCTGCGGTGTAGTCGCCCGGGTGCGAAATGTAGGTCGTGTTCAGGCCCAGCGAGTGGTAGGTGTGGGTGGGCGTAGGCAGCGGCAGGTACAGGCTCACAGCCAGGTCACCGGCCACCGGCACATGAAACGCCACCGGGTCGCTCAGGGCGGGGGCGCCGGCCGGGATGGTGATCGACGCCTGACCGGAAAACGTGAGCTTGCGCTCTGAGCCGGGCACGATGCCCGCGCCGGCGCTGTGCCGGGCAATGCTGGCCGCGCCGATGGTGAGCGGCGCTGCGCCGTATTCATTCGACACGCGAATCCTGACCTGCGTGCCGCCGATGGTGGTGCGCACGATCTGGCGCAGGGTCTGGTTGTCGAACTGGGCCGGCGCGGGCAACACGAAAGGCGGCTCGGGGGCCTGCGGGCTGGCCGTCCAGGTGCCGACCCAGCGCTCGGTATCGCGGTCTTGCGCCGCCGCCGACGGTGGCCCCACCGCCAGCGCGATCGCCGCGGCCAGTGTTGCCGCGGCGATCAGCAGCGAGCGTTTGGTCAGGCGAGCCGCGATGCGCGCACGGCCTGCAGGGCGCAACCGAAGTACACCGGATAAGAAGTGCATCGCCATCTCCTCGTGCAATTGTTTGAAGGCTCTCAAGCGGGATCAGCCGCCGAAGCGCCATCAGGGTGTTCGACGCCCGGCGCGGTGTCAACCGAGCAAGCCCCACCTCCCCCCTCATGCAGGGGCCCAGCGCTATCGCTTCACGCCTCTGGTCTTACTGCGGCCGCGCACGCCACCTGCACCACCTCGCGCCGCCCGCCATCCACGCGCACGGCCGTGAGCCAGCGGCCCCACACGCAGCCGGTGTCCAAGGCCAGCAGCCCCGGCGTGTTGATCAGGCCCAGCGACGCCCAGTGGCCAAAGGCGATGGGCGTACCGCGGCTGGCGCGGGCCGGGTGTTCGAACCAGGGCACATGGCCGGCTGGGGCACTGGCCAGGCCTTCCTTGGTGGCCAGGTCGAGCGCGCCGTCTTGTGCACCCCCCACGGCACAGAACCGAATGCGCGTCAAGGCATTGGTGATGAAGCGCCAGCGCGGCGAGCCGTCTAACACCTCACTCCATACGGCAGGTTGGTCGCCATACATGCCGTGCAAATATTCGGCGAAGCGTGAGTCTTGAAGCACGGCTTGCACTTCGCCGGCCAGCGCCACGGTTTGCGCCGCGCTCCACGGTGGCGGCACGCCGGCATGCACCAGCAGCCAGCCACCCTGGCTGGCACCCAACTGCAGCGCCAGCGGCCGCGCGCGCAGCCATTCCAGCCAGGCACTGCGCTGCGGGCTGGCCAGCACATCACCGAAGGTGTCGCCGCGGTGGGCAGGCCGCACCCCATGGGCCACGGCCAGCAGGTGCAAATCGTGGTTGCCGAGCAAACAAATGGCGGCATGGCCAAAGCCGTGCAGCAGCTCCAGCGTGGCCAGCGAGGCCGGCCCGCGGTTGACCAGGTCGCCCAGCACATACAGCCGGTCGCGCGACGGTGAAAAGCCGATTTCGGCCAGCAGCCGTTGCAGCGCATCGCAGCAGCCCTGCACGTCACCCACGAGGTAATCCATGCGGGGGATTCTGCTACCCTTGCGCGCCGCTTCTGGCAAGCACCCGCCCGCGGCTCCAAGGCCCGCAGCGCGCTCATCAACGCTAATGGATCTTGCGTTACTGGCCTTTCTGATCGTCGTCAACGGGCTGTTTGCCATGTCTGAAATGGCCCTCACCGCGAGCCGGCGCGCGCGCTTGCAGGTGATGGTGGAAAGCGGCGAATCCGGCGCCCAGGCGGCGATGGATCTGCACGACAACCCGAACAAGTTCTTGTCCACCGTGCAGATCGGCATCACCAGCATCGGCGTGCTCAACGGCATCGTCGGCGAGGCGGCGTTTGCGCAGCCGCTGGCGCAGTGGCTGGGCAGCACGTTCCCGCTCACGCCGCGGTTTTCACAGATCACCGCCACGGCGCTGGTGGTGGCCATCATCACCTTCCTGACCATCATTTTCGGCGAGCTGGTGCCCAAGCGCCTGGGCCAGATGTACCCCGAAACGGTGGCCCGCCTGGCCGCCGGGCCGATGAACTGGCTGTCCATGGCCACCCGGCCGGTGGTGATGCTGCTGGGTGCCTGTACCCAGGGCGTGCTGCGCCTGATGGGCATTCGCGGCGGGCCGGCGCGCAGCGTCACGGAAGAGGAAATTGCCGCCAGCCTGGAAGAGGGGCTGGACGCCGGCGTGATCGAGGCGCAGGAACACCAGATGGTGCGCAACGTCTTCCGGCTCGACGACCGGCAGATCGGCTCGATGATGATTCCGCGCACCGAAATCATCTGGCTCGACGCGAATGAACCCATTGAGCAACTGCTCACGCAGATGGACGAGCACGGCCTGTCGCGCTACCCGGTGTGCCGTGACGGGCTCGACGATGTGATCGGCGTGCTGCCCGCGCACAGCATGCTGCTGCCGCTGGCGCGCGGGCGCAGCCTGAACTTGCAGGACTATCTGCAACCCGCGATCTTCGTGCCCGAAACGCTGTCGGGCATGGAGCTGCTGGAACACTTCAAGGTCTCGAACGCCGAGCTGGTGTTCGTGGTGGATGAGTACGGCGCGGTGCAGGGCGTGATCACCGAGCGCGATGTGCTGGAAGCCATCACCGGCGAATTCGGCACGCCCAGCAGCGAAGACGCCTGGGCCGTGCGGCGGCCCGACGGCAGTTGGCTGATGGACGGCCTGATCCCGGTGCCCGAATTGAAAGACCGGCTCGAACTCAAAGAGCTGCCGGAAGAAGACCGCGGCCGCTACAACACCCTGGCCGGCATGGTGATGCTGCTGCTGGGCAAGCTGCCCGAGACCAGCGACACGGTCGACTGGAGCGGCTGGCGCTTTGAAGTGGTCGACCTCGACGGCAAGCGGGTCGATAAAGTATTGGTCAGCCGATTGACAGACAAGGAGAGAACCGATGATTAACGCCAAACTGCATGCCACACCGGTGGCACTCGACCGTGAACAGCACAAGGGCTTGAAGCTCAAGCCGCTGCTCGACTGGAACGTGGCCAACAAGCTGAATTCCATGTTCGTGGCCGCGGTGGAGTTCGGCGATGTCTGCCGCGAATACCCGATCGTCTTCGTGCGCGCCGGGCAAGACGACCAAGGCAAGCAGCAAACCGCCCCGGTGGCCGTGTTCGGCCTGAGTAACGACGAAAACCTGTACATCCAGGGCACGGCCTGGCGCGCTGAATACATGCCCGCGCTGCTGCGCATGTACCCCTTCGGCATTGCCCGGGTCGATACCGAGCGTTACGCGCTGTGCGTCGACACATCGAGCCCCGCCCTGTCGCAAACCGAGGGCCAGGCGCTGTTCAACGAGCAGGGCCAGCCGACTGAGTACCTGGATGGCATCCACAAGCAGTTGCAGCAGATCGAAACCGAGGTGCAGCGCACGCGGCACCTGTGCGATCTCTTGCAGGAAAAAGATTTGCTGCGCGACATGCGCTTCGATGCCGATTTGCCTGACGGCCAGAAGCTCAGCGTTGATGGGTTCTTGACCGTCGACGAAAAGCGCTTGAATGACCTGAGCGACGCCGACGTGCTGGCGCTGCACCGCAACGGTGTGATGGGGCTGATCCACGCGCACCAGGTGTCGCTGCCGCTGATGCGCCGGCTGGTGAACTGGCGGCTGCAACGCGCCGCAGCGCAGCCCAGCGGAAGTACTAATACTTAGGCCGGCGCTGCGTGCGCGGGCCTATCCTGCTGCCAGCTTGGCTTGTTCGCCGGTCGCCCTGTTGGCCGATTCGCCGCTGCGCCGCACCCTACCCGCTGGAGATCGTTCATGAAGCTCAGATTCACCCTTGCGCTGGCCGCCGCCGGTGCCGCGTTCAGTGCCCAGGCGCAAGACGTCACGCTCAAGTTCCACCACATCTGGAACCCCACCGCCATGGCCGCGGTGAACGTCATCGCACCGTGGTGCGAGAAGGTGGCGCGCGAGTCGGCCAACCGCATCAAGTGCCAGATGTTCCCGGCCATGAGCATGGGCGGCACGCCGCCGCAATTGGTGGACCAGGTGCGCGACGGGGTCACCGATCTCACCATCACCCTGCCCGGCTACACCCCGGGCCGCTTCCCGGTGATGGAAGCCTTCGAGCTGCCCTTCCTCACCAATTCGGCCGAGGCCGGCGCCAGCGCGGCCTGGGACTTTCACAACAAGTACGCACCCAAGGAATTTGCCGGCACCAAGCTGCTGGCGATGTGGATTCACGACGAAGGCTACATCCACACCAACGCGCGCCAGGTCAAGACCTTGGCTGACTTCAAAGGTTTGAAAATGCGCGCCCCCACGCGCCAGGCCAACAAGCTGCTCACCGCGCTGGGCGCGTCGCCCGTGGGCATGCCTCTGCCGGCCATTCCAGACGCCGTGAGCAAGGGCACGATCGACGGCTTCTTGCTGCCTTGGGAAGTGATGCCGTCGCTGAAACTGCAGGAGATGGTCAAGTTCCACAGCGAGACCGACCCCACGCGCCCGGCGCTGTACAGCTCGGTCTTCATCTTCGGCATGAACCAGGCCAAGTACGACAGCCTGCCGGCTGACCTGAAGCAGGTGATCGACAACAACGCCGGTGCCGCCTTGTCGCGCAGCATCGGCAAGACCTGGGACAACAGCCAGGCCGCCGGGCGCAAGGCCGCGCAAGACCGCGGCAACACGTTCTACATGATTCCGGCCAGCGAGCTCGATAACTGGGTCAAGGCCTCGGCCGGCCTGTACGACGATTGGGTGGCCGACATGGACAAGCGCGGCCTGCCCGGCAAGCAGATGCTGTCTGACGCCAAGGATCTGCTGGCCAAGTACCGCGCCAGGTAAGGCGCTGCCGTGCGCCTGCTGCTGCGGCGAAGTTCCGCCGTCTTTGCCCTGGCCGGCGGTGCCGTGGCCTGCGCCGTGGCGCTGATGACGGTGTTCAGCATCGCCGGGCGTGCTTGGTTGGCCGCGCCGATACCGGGTGATATTGAAATCACGCAGATGGGCATTGCCCTGGCCATTTCGCTGTGCCTGCCCTGGTGCCAATTGCGCGGCGCCAACATCATCGTCGACTTCTTCACCCAGGGCCTGGCCGTGCGCCAGCAAGGCGTGCTCGATGGTCTGGGCTGCCTGCTGCTGGCCTGCATGTGCGCGCTGCTGTCGTGGCGCACCGCGGCCGGCGCGCTGGCGGTGCGCGAGGCCGGTGAAACCTCGATGATCCTGGGCCTGCCGATGTGGTGGGCCTATGCCGCGCTGGCCCCCGGCCTGGCGCTCACGGCGCTGGTGGCCATGGTGCAAGCCGTGGGCCATTGGCGGGGTCACCGGTTTGGTGTGGAAGGCGAGCACGCGCTGTGACAAATTCAACCGTGGCGCGCCGGGCCGTCCCAAGCAAGGCCCGACCCTCTCGGAGGGTCGAGCACCGTACTCGGTGATCGGGGTGCTGTCATGACAACCCCCACCACCATCGGTCTTTTGATGTTCGCCGGCATGCTGGTGCTGATGGCGCTGCGCGTGCCCATCGCCGCGGCCATGTTCATTCCCGGCGCCTTGGGCTACTGGGCGATGACCAACGACATGGCCTTGCTCAACCAGATCAAGGGCAGCGCCGTGGCGCGGCTGACGGTGTACGACCTGTCAGTCATTCCGCTGTTCCTGTTGATGGGGCAGTTTGCAACGCAGGGTGGCTTGAGTCGATCGTTGTTCAAGGCCGCCGCGGCCTTCGTGGGCCACATTCGCGGCGGGCTGGCCATGGCCGCGGTGCTCAGCGCGGCGGCGTTCGGCGCGGTGTGCGGCTCGTCGGTGGCCACCTCGGCCACCATCACGCAGGTGGCCTACCCCGAGATGCGCGCGCATGGCTACAACGGCCGCCTGGCCACGGCCACGCTGGCCTCGGCGGGCACGCTGGGCATCCTGATCCCGCCTTCGGTGCCGCTGGTGGTGTACGCCATCCTGGCCGAGCAGAACATCGCCAAGCTGTTCGCCGCGGCCATGGTGCCGGGCCTGATCGCCATGCTCGGCTACATCGCCGTCATCGCCCTCAT
>JAYUHT010000075.1:0-2656 GCA_043766725.1 Burkholderiales bacterium
CGTCGTAGCGCGGCAGCAAGGGCTTTTTCTGCGGCGGGCCGAGGTAGGCAAAGATCAGCCCATAGCGTTCCTGCACCGGGTACCAGGGCTGGCGCACCGCGGCGCGATGCGCCACGCCGTTGTCAGGCTCGCAGGGTTGATCGGTGCAGCGGCCCTGCACATCAAACGCCCAGCCGTGGCGGCAGCAGCGCAGGCCGTGGGCATCGATGCGGCCATACAGCAGCGAGGCGCCGCGGTGCACGCAGCGCGGGTGCACCAGGCCGGGCTGGCCGGCTTGATCACGAAACAAGGTCAGGTCTTCGCCCAGCACGCGCACCGCGCGCGGCAGGCTGGTGGCCCAGTTGGCCAGGCCAACGGGCTGCCACCAGCGGCGCATCAGCTCGCCCATTGGCGTGCCGGCGGCCACCTCGGTGAGTGCGGCGTCATGGTGGCCGTGGGCGCGGCCATAGGCGGTGCCGGTGTCAATGCTGATAGGGATGACTTGTTCTGTCATGGGCTTGCCCGCTGGGGTTTGCCCGCTGGGGGCGCGTGTTAATGGTCTGAACTACTGCGCCGTCACGCCCGCGGCGCGAATCAACTCGGCCATGCGCGGGTAGTCGGCCCGGTACTTGGCCATGAACTCCGCAGGCGTGTTGCCCAGCGGGTCAAAGCCCAGTTCCAGCAGCCGGGCCTGCACATCGGGCAGGCGCGTGATGTCACGCAACGCGGCCACCAATTTGTCGGCCACGGCAACAGGCAGCTTGGCCGGCCCGTACAGGCCGATCCAACTGTCGACATCAAAGCCCGTGAACCCTTGCTCGCCAAAGGTGGGCGTGTACGGGAACAAGCTCATGCGCCGCGCGCCGGCCACGCCCAGCACCTTGATCTTGCCGGCCTGTTGCTGCACCCGCGCCGAGCCCGAGTTGCCCCAGCTCGCGGCAAGCAGGCCGCCGAACAGGTCGTTGAAGGCCATGGCTTCGGCGCGATAGGGCACGTGCACGAGTTCGATGCCGGCCTGGCGCTTGAGCAATTCGCCGTACAGGTGCGCGCCGGAGCCGATGCCCCAGGTGCCATAGCTGGTGCCGGGTTTGCCCTTGGCAAAGGCCACGAATTCGGCCAGGGTGGAAAACGGCGCGTCACTGCGCGTGAGCAACAACGGCGAGCCGGTGGCGACCATGGTTAACGGTGTGAAATCAGCCACCGGGTCGTACGGCAGCTTGGGGTTGAGCACGGCCACGTTGATGTGCGTGAGCGGCAAGGTGATCATCAAAGTGTGGCCATCGGGCGCGGCCTTGGCCACGGCGTCGGCGGCCAAGATGCCGCTGGCGCCGGGCTTGGGGTCGACCACCACCGGCTGGCCCCACAGCTGTTGCAACTTTTCGCCGTACAGCCGCGCAATGATGTCGATCGGCCCGCCGCCGGCACCGAACGGAATGAGGCGTATCGGCCGCAGCGGGTAGCCCTGGGCGCGGCTGGCACCAACGCTGGCGAGCAGCGGCGCGGCGGCCAACCAACGCAGGCTGCGGCGGCGGCCGGGGTGAGGAAGATGGTTCATGGTGGGGCGGCAGGCGGCAGGTGCGTTGGGAATGGCAGTCTCGACCAAGAAGATGGCGAACGCTACTTGAAAGCCCGCTGCACTGCGCTAAGAACGCCGCTGCACCCCGGCACGCGGCGCGCCGGCTTCGCCCCATGCCGGCCCGGTGAACCAGGCCTCGCCCATGATCTGCCCGCGCAACATCGGCAGCGCATCAACGCCCCAGAACAAGCGCCCGGCGCACTCAAACGTCGGCACGCCGAACAGGCCGCGGGCGATCGCCGCCTCGGTGTGGGCGCGCAACTCGGCCTTCACCTCGGCGCTGTCCACCGCACGCTGCGGCTGGAGGGTTTCAGCCAACGCGGCCAGGCGATCACGGTCGTTCGCATCGGCCCCGCCACCCTGCCAGACATGGCGAAAAATCGTCTCCACCACCCAGCGGTTGGGCAGCCCACCCGGGGCCGCGCAGGCCAGGGCCAGGCGCTGCAAGGCCAGCGGGTTGAACGGGTGCTGGGCCGGCACGGCCAGGCTCAGGCCGAGTTGGTGCGCTTGCCAGGCCACCTGGCGAAACGTCCAGGCGCGCTTGGGCTCGATCTCGGCCGGGCCCTTGTGGCCATGGTGCTGCAACAGCGCGCCGAACAGCACCGGGCGGTGATCCACCACCACCGAGCAGCCTTCCAAGGCTTGCGGCAACTGTTCGAACGCCAAATAGGCGTATGGCGAGA
Organism: Burkholderiales bacterium; assembly: GCA_043766725.1. GTDB lineage: Bacteria > Pseudomonadota > Gammaproteobacteria > Burkholderiales > Burkholderiaceae_C > Rubrivivax. The sequence continues at coordinate 2,239 of JAYUHT010000075.1, forward strand.
TCGGGTCGTACCAGAAGGTGATCGGGGTCATGGAGTTGGCTCGCTCGCCGCCCGGCGGCGCTGGGGCAGCAGGGCCCAAACCGATCGCTTGGCCCCTTCGCTCAGCGTGGCCCAGGCGGTGATCTCGTCGAGCGTGCGAAAACAGCCTTCGCACCATGGGCGCTGCGCAGCCATGCGGCACACGCTGGTGCAGGGGCTGGGCGTGGGGGTAGGAGTGGGCTGCAACCCGGGTGTCGTGTCAGTCATGAAGTTATGCGCCACAGGGCGTCATCGTGCGCATTGGGGATAGACCCTAGCCGCGGTCGGAACAGAATTGCGGCATGCCGCAAAGCGCCACCCCACAGACCCAGCGCCTGCAGCTGGCCAACCGCATCCGGCTGTCGTTGCTGCGCGAAACCGGCCACAGCATTGACGTCAA
>JAYUHT010000076.1:0-7088 GCA_043766725.1 Burkholderiales bacterium
CAACCCGGTGTTGATGCCCACCATGCCGTATTCCAGCGCCTCGGCCACGCGGAAGATGCGGCCCACGTCGCGGCTGTAGAAGTAGCTGGCCAGGCCGTATTCGGTGGCGTTGGCCAGTTCGATCACCTCGGCTTCGGTGTTGAAGCGAAACACCGGCGCCACCGGGCCGAAGGTTTCTTCGCGCGCGCACAGCATGGCCGGCGTCACGTCGGCCAGCACGGTGGGGGTGAAGAAGCGCTCGCCGCTGCGCGCGCCGCCGGTCACCACGCGGGCACCCTTGCTCAAGGCATCGGCCACATGCGCTTCCACTTTCGCCATGGCGGCGGCGTCGATCAGCGGGCCTTGCGTCACGCCGGCTTCAAAGCCATTGCCGACGCGAATGCCTTGCGCCTTCTCGGCCAGTTTGGCGACGAATTTGTCGTACACGCCGGCCTGCGCATACAGGCGGTTGGCGCAGACACAGGTCTGGCCGGCGTTGCGGTATTTGCTGACCATGGCGCCTTCCACGGCGCTGTCGATGTCGGCATCGTCAAACACGATGAAGGGCGCATTGCCGCCGAGTTCGAGCGAGATCTTCTTCACCGTGGGCGCGCACTGCGCAGCCAGGATGCGGCCGACCTCGGTGCTGCCGGTGAACGACAGGTGGCGCACCACAGCGCTGTCGCACAAGGCCTTGCCGATGGCGATGGAATTTTCAGCATCAGCCGTCAACACATTCAGCACGCCCGCGGGCATGCCCGCGCGCTGCGCCAGTTCAGCCACGGCGAGCGCCGACAACGGCGTCTGCTCGGCCGGCTTGATCACCACCGGGCAGCCCGCGGCCAGCGCCGGCGCCACTTTGCGCGTGATCATGGCGATGGGGAAGTTCCACGGCGTGATGGCGGCGCACACGCCGATGGGCTGCTTGATGATGATGGTGCGCTTGTTGCCGTCGGTGCTGGGAATGGTCTGGCCATAAACGCGCTTGGCTTCCTCGGCAAACCATTCGATGAAGCTGGCGCCATACACCACTTCGCCGCGCGCTTCGGCCAGCGGCTTGCCCTGCTCGGCGGTCATGATGATGGCCAGGTCGTCGGCGTGCTGGTGCAGCAGCGCGAACCACTTCATCATGATGGCGCCGCGCTCGCGCGCCGTCTTGGCGCGCCAGGCCGGCCAGGCGGTGGCGGCGGCGGCGATGGCGGCTTGGGCGTGGGCCGGGCCCAGGTTGGCGACCTCGGCCAGGCGCGTGCCGGTGGCGGGGTCACGCACCTCAAAGCGGGCATCGCCGGCGACCCAGGTGCCGCCGATCAAGGCATCGGTTTTCAGCAAGCTGGCATCGTTCAGCCGGGCCAGCGGCGAGGTTTTCATGTCCATGGTGCAGCGTCCTTGAAGGGGTTTGCACCGCACTCTAACTGGCTCGCCATGCGCCCCTAAAATGCGCGGCTTTGCGCGGCCTTGACGACACGTTGGCCCGCCTCCAAACGCCATACCCAGGGCCGCCATGAAAGCAGCAGACATCCGTGCCACGTTCCTGAAGTACTTTGAGTCCAAAGGGCATCAGGTCGTCGCGTCGTCGCCGGTGGTGCCGGGCGACGACCCCACGCTGCTGTTCACCAACGCCGGCATGAACCAGTTCAAGGACGTGTTCCTGGGCTTCGACAAGCGCCCCTACAACCGGGCCACCACGTCGCAAAAATGCATTCGCGCCGGCGGCAAGCACAACGACCTGGAAAACGTGGGCTACACCGCGCGCCACCTCACGTTCTTCGAGATGCTGGGCAACTTCAGCTTTGGTGATTACTTCAAGAAAGAGGCCATCACTTTCGCCTGGGAACTGCTCACCGAACACTTCAAGCTGCCGAAAGAAAAGCTCTGGGCCACGGTGTACGCCGAAGACGACGAGGCTCATGACATCTGGCTGAAGGTGATCGGGTTGCCGGCCGAGCGCATCGTTCGCATCGGCGACAACAAAGGCGCGCGCTACGCCTCAGACAATTTCTGGATGATGGGCGACACCGGCCCGTGCGGCCCGTGCAGCGAAATCTTCTACGACCATGGCCCGGCGGTGGCCGGCGGCCCGCCGGGCTCGCCCGAGCAAGACGGCGACCGCTACGTGGAGATCTGGAACAACGTCTTCATGCAGTTCAACCGCACCGACGACGGTGTGATGCACCCGTTGCCCAAGCCGAGCGTGGACACCGGTATGGGCCTGGAACGACTGAGTACGGTGCTGCAAGGCGTGCATTCGGTGTTCGAGATCGACCTATTTCAGGATCTGCTCGATGCTGCAAAGAGGTCTGTCGATGCCGCGGGCGCTCCAGGCTGTGACCGCGAATCACCATCGCTAAAGGTCATTGCCGATCACATTCGCTCCTGCGTCTTCACAGTGGCTGATGGCGTGATCCCAGGGAATGAAGGCAGAGGCTACGTACTGCGTCGTATTGCCCGGCGCGCCATTCGCCACGGCTACAAACTCGGCGCGCGCTCCCCATTTTTCTCTCGACTTGTAGTCCATCTGGCTGCCGCGATGGGCGCCTCATATCCGGAGCTTCCACGTGAGATGGTGCGAATTACCGAAGTGCTGAGGCAGGAGGAGGAACGCTTCTTCCAGACCATCGCCAACGGCATGGAAATTCTGGAAGGCGCGCTGGCCGGCGGCACCCGGCAGATCGACGGTGACCTGGCCTTCAAGCTGCATGACACCTTCGGCTTTCCGCTCGACTTGACCGCCGATGTCTGCCGCGAGCGCGGCGTGGCCGTCGATGAAGCCGGCTTCAACGCCGCGATGACGCGCCAGCGCGAGCAGGCGCGCGCCGCGGGCAAGTTCAAGGTAGCCCAAGGCCTGGCCTACAGCGGCGTGGACACCGCGTTCCATGGCCATGAGCACCTGGTGTGCGAACACAGCAAGATCACGGCGCTGTATGTGGACGGCTCGCCCGTGAACCGCGCAAGCGCCGGTGACGATGTGGTGATCGTGCTCGACCACACCCCGTTCTATGCCGAAAGCGGCGGCCAGGTGGGCGATGCCGGCGAGCTGCGCAACCCGCGTGCCCGCGTCATCATCGAAGACACCACCAAGGTCCAGGCCGCGGTGTTTGGCCACCAGGGCCGCATCGTCGAAGGCGAGGTCGAAGTGGGAGACAGCTTCACCGCCCGCGTCGATGCCGAGCGCCGCGCCAAAACCGTGCGCAACCACAGCGCTACTCACTTGATGCACAAGGCGCTGCGTGAGGTGCTGGGCGCCCATGTGCAGCAAAAGGGCTCGCTGGTCAACGCCGAGCGCACGCGCTTTGACTTTGCCCACAACGCGCCGGTCAGTGATGCGCAAGTGGCGCAGGTTGAATCAATCGTTAATGCCGAGATCTTGGCCAACGCCGCCACGCAAGCGCGGGTGATGGCGATTGACGACGCGCAAAAATCGGGCGCCATGATGCTGTTCGGCGAGAAATACGGCGACGAGGTGCGCGTGCTCGACATCGGCAGCAGCCGCGAACTGTGCGGCGGCACCCATGTGCAGCGCACCGGCGACATCGGCCTGTTCAAGATCGTGGCCGAGGCGGGTGTGGCCGCAGGCATCCGCCGCGTTGAAGCCGTGACCGGCGGCAACGCGCTGGGTTACTTGCAGCAGCTCGAAGGCACGTTGGGCGGCGTGGCGTCACAGCTCAAGGTGACACCGGCTGAAGTGCCGCAGCGCGTGGGCGCCATGCTCGACCAGGTGCGTGCGCTGGAGCGTGAAGTCAGCGCACTCAAAGGCAAGTTAGCCAGCTCGCAGGGCGATGAACTCTTGGCCCAGGCGGTGGATGTGGGCGGCGTGAAGGTGCTGGCCGCCACGCTGCAAGGGGCCGACGCCAAGACGCTGCGCGAAACGCTGGACAAATTGAAAGACAAGCTCAAGAGCGCGGCCATCGTGCTGGCCAGCGTTGACGGCACCAAGGTGCAGTTGGCCGCGGGCGTCACGGCCGATTGCATGGGCCGCGTCAAGGCCGGTGAACTGGTCAACCACGTGGCCCAGCAAGTCGGCGGCAAGGGTGGCGGCAAGCCCGACCTGGCCATGGCCGGCGGCACCGACGCTGCGCAGTTGCCGGCGGCGCTGGCCTCGGTGCAGGCCTGGGTGCGCGCGCGTTTGTAGGCGAAGATTGAAAGGGCCAATCATGGCAACTGAAGCGATGACTCCGGCCGCCGTCACCCTGCGCCGTGCCCGCGCCGCTGACGCCGAAGCCTTTGCCCGCATGATGGCCGACCCGCAGGTCTATGGCGGCCTGATGCAGATGCCGTACCCCGACGCTGAAGCCTGGCGTGCGCGCCTGGTTGAAGGTGCCGCACCGGGCAAGCAGGATTTGCATCTGGTGGCCGAGGCCGAAGGCCAGGTGGTGGGCAGCGCCGGCCTGCACCCGGCCGGGCCGATGGCACGCCGCCGCCATGTCATGCACCTGGGCATCTCCGTGGCGCGCGAATGGCAAGGCCGTGGCGTGGGCTCCGCGCTGATGGCCGGGCTGTGCGATTACGCCGACAACTGGCTGGGCATCTTGCGCATCGAGCTCACGGTGTTTGTCGACAACCCGCGCGCCATCGCCTTGTACGAGCGCTTCGGCTTCGAGCATGAAGGCACGCACCGCGGTTTTGCCTTGCGTGATGGCGTCTATGCCGATGCGCACTTCATGGCACGCCTGCACCCCAGCCCGCCGCGCGTGGGGGGCGCATGAAAGTGAGGGTATGCGCCGCGGCGCTGCTGATGCTGTGCCTGGCAGTGCCGGCCATGGCCCAGCAAGCGGTGCAGCTGCCCAGCCTCGAATCAACCGGTGGGCTGCCCGTTCAATTGCCCGGCCATTGGTTCTTGGCGCCGCAAGCCGCAGCGCGCGCGCCGGCCATGGTGCTGCTGCATGGCTGTGGTGGCGCGGTCAACGGGCGCGGCCAGTTAACGCTTCGTTTGACTGAGTACGCGCAGCGCCTGAACGCCCTGGGCGTGCATGTGCTGGTCACCGATTCACTCACGCCGCGTGGCGAAACCGAGCTGTGCACGCAAAAAAATGGCACGCGCAAGGTGACGCAACTTCAGCGCCGGCGCGATGCCCTGGGCGCGCTGGCTTGGCTGGCGGCGCAGCCGCAGGTTGACGCTGCGCGGCTGGGGCTGATGGGTTGGTCTAACGGCGGCAGCACCGTGCTGGCCAGCACCAATGCCCAGCACCCTGAAGTGGCTGCCGCCACTGCGAAGGCGGCCTTCGCGGTGGCCTTCTACCCAGGCTGCCAGGTCGAACGCATGAACCGGTACCAACCCACCGGCCACTTGCTGATGCTGGTGGGCGAGGCCGATGACTGGACTCCGGCTGGGCCCTGCAAGGCCCTGGCGCAGGAGGCCGGTGCGAAGGTTCAGCTCTCTGCCTTCGCGGGTGCCCACCATGGCTTTGACAGCGAGATGCCCGTGCGCCTCCGCGCGGATGTGCCCAACGGCGTGAACCCGGGGCAGGGCGTGCATGTGGGTGGCCACCCGCAGGCGCGCGCAGCGGCTTTGATGCAGCTCGATGAATTCATCAAGAGGCAATGACCATGCGCGACAACACCGAGGCTGAGATCAACGCGCTGCAAGACGTTTGCGAACGCCTGGCCGGCTTTTGCGCGCAGGTTTCGGTCGAGTGGCTCGATGGCTACATGACCGCCTTGCTGGCCGGCCCGCGCGTGCCGGCGTTCGAGGAGTGGGCGCCTTTGGCCTTTGACGATGCCTGGCCGCGCGTGTTTGCCGACCCGGTTGATCACGACCAGGCGCTGCGCGCGGTGCAGCGGCGCTGGAAGGTGTTGGCCGCGCAGCTCGACCCGCAAGCCAGTGAAGGGCAAGACGGCGTGTTGACCCTGGCGCCGCTGATGTTCAAGCCCGATGACGAGGAGGTGGCGGCCATCAGCGCCACGCTCAAGCCGGAAGAGCTGGAGGCGCTGACCAAGCTGGGTTTGGTTTGGGCGGTGGGCTTCAGCGATGCCGTGAGGGACTTCAAGTCAGATTGGTCGCACCCGCCGCCCGATGAATATGCGGAGCAATGGCTTGATGAGTGCCTGGGCATGATCCGCGGCCTGATCGTCGGCATCGACGACAAGCTGGCCGCGAACCTGCGCCAGCAATACAAGCGCGAGCCCACGCGCGAGGAACTGGTCGATGAAGCCGCCATGGGCGCGCAAGCGCTGCGCCAGTACTGGAACGAACACGCCTCGCGCACCGCGCCGCGCGAGGTGCCACCCAAGGTGGGCCGCAACGAGCCTTGCCCCTGCGGCAGCGGCAAGAAATTCAAGAAGTGCCACGGCGCAGCAACGCTGTGAACGAAAGCCAAGTCATGAGCGATGGGCAGGAACTGCAAGGCCGGCACATCGTGCTGGGCATGAGTGGCGGCATTGCCTGCTACAAGAGCGCCGAGCTGGTGCGAGAGTTGATCAAGCGCGGCGCCACCGTGCAGGTGGTGATGACCGACGCGGCCACGCAGTTCATAACCCCTGTGACGATGCAGGCCCTCAGCGGCCGTGCGGTGGCCACCAGCCAGTGGGACGCTAGAGAGCCCAACAACATGGCCCACATCAACCTGTCGCGCCAGGCGCAGGCCATCGTGGTGGCGCCGGCCAGCGCCGACTTCATCGCCAAGCTGGCCCAGGGCCGGGCCGATGAACTGCTGAGCCTGCTGTGCCTGGCACGCCCCGCGTTGGGCTGCCCGTTGCTGGTGGCGCCGGCGATGAACCGCGAGATGTGGGCCCACCCGGCCACGCAGCGCAACGCTGAGCAGTTGCGCGCCGACGGCACCACGGTGCTCGGCCCGGCGGCTGGCGATCAGGCCTGTGGCGAAGTGGGCGATGGGCGCATGCTCGAGGCCGCCGAATTGCTGGAGGAACTGGTTGCGTTCTTTCAGCCCAAGCTGCTGGCCGGCCGCACCGTGCTGGTCACGGCCGGCCCCACGTTCAAGGCCATCGACCCCGTGCGCGGCATCACCAACCACAGCAGCGGCAAGATGGGTTTTGCCATCGCGCGCGCCGCCGCCGAAGCCGGCGCGCAGGTCACGCTGGTGGCCGGTCCGGTGCACCTGCCCACGCCGCGCGGCGTGCAGCGCATCGACGTGCAGAGCGCTCGGCAGATGCTG
>JAYUHT010000077.1:0-2642 GCA_043766725.1 Burkholderiales bacterium
TCGAATCCGAGCTTGGCTTGTTTCATGGCTGCCATTGTCGTTTCGAACAACGTTTCAGGTAAGCCGTACTCACCCTAGGTTTTGCAGGATTTCCCTAACTAGCGCCGGGCTGCAAACCGATGGTGTGGTGCTGTGCAACCAAGCGCGAACGGCCGACTGGAAAGCGCGGCGCGCGCAGTTCGTTGAAACCATGCCGGCTGAGCTGATTGCCGATGTGCTGGCCCGCGTGGCCACCTTGATCGAGTGAGCGGCCAGCAAGATCCTTTGACCGGATAACTTTCCGGATAACTCGGGTGTGCCTGGTGTGATGAGCGTCAGCCGAGCTGGCTCACGCTGCCCAGCGTTTGCGCATGCATCTGCGCCGGGTCGCGGGCAAGGTGATGTACGCGCACGCCACCTTCTTCAAGAATCGAGCATGAAAAGTGAAAGCTCGGGCCCCACACCGGGTCGGCAAATTCAGGCGCCATGGTGTGCACGGTGCTGATGCCGGCCTGGACGATGGCACGCGCGCACTCGGCGCAGGGGTGGAAGGTGGCGATCAGCGTGGCGCCGGCCGTGCCCAGGCCAGCGCGCGCCGCAGCATAGATGACGTTGCGCTCTGCATGCTCGATCCAGAGCAAGCGCTCGGGGTTGACATGGCGTGCTTCCGTGTCGCGCACGCCGCTGGGGAAGTCGTTGCACGCGGCCAGTGTGGTGTGGTCGTCGGCCAGCACCAACACCGCGCCCACCTTGCGCGGGCGGCTGGGGCTGCGGCGTGCCGTGGTGATGGCCAGCTCCACCCATTGCTCGATGCTCATCGTCAACTCCTGCAACACCAAGCCTGCTTACTTGGTGCCAAACAAGCGGTCGCCCGCATCGCCCAGCCCGGGCAGGATGTAGCCATGGTCGTTCAAGCAGCGGTCGATGGCCGCGGTATACACCGGCACGTCGGGGTGTTGGGCATGGAACGTGGTCAGGCCTTCGGGGGCGGCCAGCAGCGCCACGAACCGAATCGAACGTGGCAGCGTCTGCTTCAGGCGGTTCACCGCCGCCACCGCCGAATTGCCTGTGGCCAACATCGGGTCGAGCACGATGGCGTCGCGCTCGTGCATGCCCTGCGGCATCTTGAAGTAGTACTCCACCGCGGCCAGGGTCTTGGGGTCGCGGTACACGCCGATGTGGCCCACGCGCGCACCCGGCACCACTTCGAGCATGCCGTCGAGCAGGCCGTTGCCGGCACGCATGACAACGACGAAGACAGTCTTCTTGCCGTCAATCACCGGTGAACGCATGGCTTCCAGCGGCGTGTCGATGTCGATCAGCTGCGTGGGCATGTCGCGCGTGATCTCATAGGCCATCAGCATCGCCACCTCATGCAACAGGCGGCGAAAGCTGCTGGTGCTGCGGCCCTTTTGGCGCAACAAGGTGAGCTTGTGTTGCACCAGCGGGTGGCTGATGAGGTTGACCTGGGGCGGCGTGGTCACGTTTTGATCAAGGCTGGGTGAGCGTGGGGCCAGCATACGCCGCGGCGGGCGCGTCGCGCCAGGTGTTCATCGAACAACAGTGCACCATTCGCAGCGCGTTCAAAGCGTCGTGCTTGCTTCATGATCGTCAACGTGGCAGGTGCTGCGCTTCATGCCATCGCGCAGCCCCCATGGGCCTTTGATGGCGCCACTGCGCTCGTCAAACTGCGCCAGCATCAAGTCGAGCGCACCGCGGCGCTCGTGCTCCTCAACGGGCAGCCACGGTGCGCCCAGTGCGGCCCAGTGGGCGTCGGTGAGCAGCAGTTCGCCGGTCAAGAAGATTTGATGGCGCTGGCGGCCGGCATCGAACGACGCCGCCACCGCCTGCCCGTGGTCACGCGGCCGGCACAGCCCGTGCGCCAAGGTCTGGTCGAACACGACCAGGTCGCCGGGCGACAGCGGCAGCCGCACACCGGCATGCGGCAGCACGAATTCCACATCAGCCAGGTCGAGCGCAAGCAACCAGAATAAGCAACGCGACCAATGGTTGCTGACGTCGTTATGAAAACCCGCGCCGCATGACGCCAGGTAGTCAACGCGGGCTTCGACGCTGCGGCGGTAGGCGGCGTGATCGTCGCCCAGCACGCGCGTGAGCTGCAAGGCGCTGGCGATCTTGCCCGCCAGGTCAACCACGCCGGGTGCGGCCGCGGCCAGTTGCTGAAACGTTGTCGTTGCGTAGTCGATGTCAGAAAACGCTTTGATGTTGACGCGCGCAAGGCCCGCGGCCGCCAGGCTTGCCAGCGCGCCGGCATCCAGAAACGCCGTGTGCACGATGTGCACGGCGCTGTAGGGCGAGCGTGCGTCAAAGGCATGCAGGGGTTCGTCACTGCGCACGGCCAATGCACGGAACGGTTTGGGTATCTGCTGCACCGGCGCAGCGATGATGCGGTGGGCGGGGGGCGCGGGCATCACGGGCATCCTTGGCATGACGCCATTGTCGCCATCGGTGCGGCAGGCGCCGTCCGTTAGCGCCCCTGCCACACCGGCTTGCGCTTTTCTTGAAATGCGCGCACGCCTTCATCGGCATCTTCGCTTTTCAGCGCGGCCATCAGCGCCGGCAGGCGCAGCGCTTGCGCCTGGGCCGGTGGCAGCGCGCCGGTGAGCCGCACCATTTGCTTGATGCCTTGCAGCGCCAGCGGC
>JAYUHT010000078.1:0-7050 GCA_043766725.1 Burkholderiales bacterium
GCACTCGAACTCATCGCGCTGGGCGCTGAAGTGTCCGGCGCGCCGACGACCGCAGATCGACCAGTCAAACCTGGCGCGCCACGCATCCTGACCGTGGCCGGGATGGCCCACACCAAGGGCTTGCATGACGCACTTGACGCCGTTGCCGTCCTGCGCCGGGACTTTCCAGGCCTGCGCTACGACATGGTGGGCGAAGTGCGCGATGGCAGCTATTTGCGTTTTCTGCAAGCGCGCATCGCCAGCCTCGACCTGAAGGGTCACGTCCACATGCACCACGGGGCCAGTGAAGAGTTGAAGGGCGAATTGACGCGGAGTGCCGACCTGTATATACAACCCTCCCATGAAGAAGGCTTCTGCCTGGCTTTCATCGAAGGCGCACACGGCGTGCCGCGCCTGGTTGGCACGGACACCGGGGCGATTGCGGCCATTTGCGCAGACGACGCGTTTTCGGCTTGCGTTCCCGCGCGCCAAGCGGGGTTGTTGGCTGCAGCGATGGCGCGCTTGTTGGGTCAGCACCCGTCGCAGGAGCAGCTCGATGCCCGCCGCCAAAGGCTGCTCACGCAGTTCTCGTGGATGCGATATCTAGACGAGCATGAGCGCGTGTATCAGCGTCTGGCGGCATGAACCGGCCGGCCGATGGGCAACGCGCTTCGGCGCAAGCGCCGGCGCGTCAGCACGTGGCCTACTTGGTCAATCAGTACCCCAAGGTCAGCCACAGCTTTGTTCGCCGCGAGATCCAGGCGCTGGAGCGCCTGGGCCTGACGGTTCACCGCTTTTCCCAGCGCGGCTGGAACGATGCGCTGGTCGACCCTGAAGACATCAGGGAGCAAGCACGCACGCGCTACATCCTCAAGGCCGGGCTGTTGCGCATCTTCGCGGCCACCGGCGGCGCCCTGTTGGCAGCGCCCCTGCGCTTCGCGAAAGCGCTTGGCCAAGCCTGGCGCCTGAGTCGCCAGGCTGATCGCGCGCCGATCTTCCATCTGATCTATCTGGCCGAAGCCTGTTGGCTTCGCCGCGAACTCAAGCGGCTCGCGGTGCCGCACTTGCATGCCCACTTCGGCACCAACTCGGCCCAGATCGCCATGCTGGCGCACACCCTGGGTGGGCCGGCCTTCAGTTTCACGGTGCATGGCCCGGAAGAGTTCGACAAGCCCTTGATGCTGCATCTGGGCGAGAAGATCCGCCACAGCGCCTTTGTCGTGGCCATCAGCTCGTTTGGGCGCAGCCAGCTCTACCGCTGGGTGGATGTCGCCCAGTGGCCCAAGGTGCACACCGTTCACTGTGGCCTTGATGAGTCGTTTCACGCTGGCGCGTCGGTGCAGCCCTGCTTGGCCCAGCGCCTGGTCTGTATCGGTCGGCTGTGCGAACAAAAGGGGCAGATGTTGCTGCTGCACGCCACGCGGCTGCTGCGCGACCGTGGTTGCAGCTTTGAGCTCGTGTTGGCCGGCGACGGAGAAATGCGCGCCGCCCTGGAAGCTCAAATTGAACAGCTTGGCCTGGCAAAACAGGTGCGCATCACAGGTTGGGTCAGCAGCGCGCAGGTGCGCGACGAGCTGTTGAGTGCGCGCGCCATGGTGCTGCCCAGCTTCGGTGAAGGCTTGCCGGTTGTGATCATGGAAGCCATGGCCCTGTGTCGCCCCGTGCTGACCACTTACGTCGCCGGCATTCCTGAATTGGTGCTCGATCGGCAAACCGGTTGGCTCTTTCCCGCGGGCGACGTCCAGGCCCTGGCCGACGCCATGGCCGCGTGCCTGGGTGCGACGCCGCAGGTGCTGCAAGACATGGGCGAGGCTGCGCGCACGCGCGTGCTCGCACGGCACGACGCCGACACCGAAGCGCGCAAATTGGCCGCGCTGTTCGAGGCGGCGGCCCACGCGCCGCTGGTTGAAACGGTGGCCCAAGCGCCGCTGATGCACCCATGACGCAGCTGGCTGTCCTGTTGATCGCCTTGCCGGCCTTGGCCCTGGCGCTGCTGATGTTTTTGCCTGCCAGCGTGCTGGCCTGTCAAGCGTTCGGTTATTTCTTTGGCAAAGACAGCCCGCCGCCCGCGCCGAACCCTGATGCCGCCAAGTCGCAACGCTTGGCCGTGCTGATGCCCGCGCACAACGAGGCCGCCGGCATCGGTGCTGTGATCGCCGCGCTGCGGCCGGAACTGGGCACACACGACAGGCTGCTCGTGGTGGCCGACAACTGCACTGACGACACCGCGCTGGTTGCGCAGCAAGCCGGCGCCGAGGTCACGGCGCGCAACGACGCCGAGCGCAGCGGCAAAGGGTATGCGCTGGATTGGGGTGTGCGCGCACTCGCTGCCGACCCACCCGATGTCGTGGTGATCATCGATGCCGACTGCGTGCTCGAGCCTGGCTCGCTGCAGCGCCTGGCGGCGGCCTGCGCGCTGTCGGCGCGGCCGACGCAGGCCCGCTACTTGATGGATCTACCGGCTTGCCCAAGCTTGAAACACCGGATTGCCGCATTCGCCTGGATGCTCAAGACCCACTTTCGCGCACTGGGCTTCCACCATCTGGGCTTGCCGTGCCAGCTCATGGGCACCGGCATGGCCTTGCCTGGGCACTTGATTCGCAGCGTGCCGCTGGCCAGCGGCAACACCGTGGAAGACGTGCAACTGGGCATTGACCTGGCCTTGGCCGGGCGGGCGCCGCAGTATTGCCCCCAAGCCGTGGTGCACAGCTGGTTCGCCACCAGCGATGCGGCCACCAACACGCAACGAGCGCGATGGGAGCAGGGCCACCTCATGACCCTGGCCACGCAGCTGCCCCGGTTGGTTCGGGCAATGGTCGCGCAGCGCCGCTGGCAACTTGGCGCCATTGCGTGGGATCTGTGCGTGCCGCCGGTGTCGTTCCTGCTGCTGACCCAGTTTGCCGTGCTGGCGGCCAACGTGCTGGTCTGGTGGCTCACCGGTCTGGCCCTGGGGCTGGGGCTGGCCCTGTTGGGCACTGGCGTGGTGGCTGCGGCCGTGGCCGCGGCCTGGTTCGCCCTGGGCCACCGCGTCATTTCGTTGCGCCAGCTGCTGGGTGTTCCAGCCTATGTCCTGGGCAAACTGCCGATGTACTTCAAGTTGTTGGCGGGTCGGCGCCAGCGCGAATGGGTGCGCACCGAGCGCGACAACGGTGGCAAACCGTGAATGAGACAAGCCCCGTGCCGGTTCCGCGCGTCATCATCGTGGCCGATGCGGCTTCGGCACGCTTCGGCGGTGAAGCCATCCTGCCCCTGCATTACTACCGCATCTTGCGCCGCCGTGGCCTGGCTGTGTGGCTGGTGGTGCATGAACGCACCCGCTCCGAGCTGAGCGAACTGTTCGGTGCTGACGACCACATCCACTTCGTGCCCGACACGCGCGCGCACTTGCTGGCCTGGCGCATCGGCCAGCACCTGCCTGCAAAGGTCTCGTACCTGACCACGGGCATGGTGCTGCGGCTGCTGACCCAACATGCGCAAAAGCGAGTACTGCGCGAACTGGTCACCCAGCAAGGCGCCAACCTGATTCATCAACCCACGCCGGTGTCGCCGAAGGAGCCGTCACTGATGCGCCGCCTGGGAGCCCCCGTGATTTTTGGGCCGATGAATGGCGGCATGGAATATCCGCCGGCGTTTCGCGCCCTGGAAAGCCGCTTTGAGCGCGTCAGCGTGATCGCGGGCCGCGCCGTGTCTGGGCTGGTCAACCGCCTGCTGCCTGGCAAGCACGATGCGGCGCTGCTCATGGTGGCGAACAAGCGCACACGTGCCGCGCTGCCTGCGGGCCTGCGCGCGCCGGTGGTGGAGTTCGTGGAGAACGGCGTCGACTTGTCGAATTGGGGGCCAGGTGCAGCGGTTTCGCCAGCGCGTCCAGCGCACACGCGGTATGTGTTCCTGGGGCGCCTGGTGAAATTGAAGGCGGTTGACCTGCTGCTGCGTGCCTTTGCCCAGGCCAGCCAGCGTGAACCCATGTCGCTGCAGGTGGTGGGTGACGGCGACGAGCGCGCCGCGCTGGAAACGCTGGCCCGGCAACTGGGTGTGTGGGGTGACCAAGCCGCTGCACCCGGGCGCGTCTACTTTGCCGGCTGGCAATCACAGGCGGCGTGCGGCGCCATCCTGCGCAACTCGGAGTCGCTGGTGCTGCCCAGCATGGTGGAGTGCGGCGGCGCCGTGGTGCTGGAGGCCATGGCCTGCGGCTTGCCCGTGATCGCCACACGCTGGGGCGGCCCGGCCGACTACCTGGACGATCAATGCGGCATCTTGATCGACCCGGATTCGCCCGCCTCGTTCACCGCGAACCTGGCCCTGGCCCTGGCAGAACTGGGCCGTAGTGCAGCGCGCCGCCAAGCCATGGGCGAGGCGGGCCGGGCGAAGATTGCGGCCGAGTTCGACTGGGAAGTCAAAGTCGACCGCATGCTGAGCGTCTACCAGCAAGTGCTGGCGCGGCCCGCTGCGGCCTGACCTGTCACGCTTCGGCCCCACCTGGGATCACTGCTGTTGCCGTGCGCAACGCAGCAACGCAGGTGACTTCTTATCTTACTTGTGTTCGATGATCGAGAAGTGGCCGCGTCGCCGGGAAATTTGATATTTCAAGAAGCCCAAGGCATTGGGCCATCGCCCAGCGACCGTGAAAAACGAGTACAGGAAACTGTCTGCCCAGCCCTCACCGTTTTTCTTCTTGTACCAGGCAATCCTGGCGAATTGATACCCATAGGCCAACGCGAGCCCGGCAAGAGACAGGCCGCCCGTGGGCCACGCCAACAACAGGGAAACGCCGGGCAAGGCCAGGCCCCAAAAGCCAATGCTGCGCCGCTGCTTGGCGCCATCTCGTGCCGCCGTGTGCCCGTTGGCAGCGTAACGCTGCCCGATGGCATGCCCGGCACGAACCGAACGCTGCCACCACTGGCCGAATCGATGCATGTCGGCATCGTGCGTGGCCATGGCGGCGGCCAGGCGAACGATCTTGAACCCGGCCAAGCCGACGCGCACACCGAACTCGGAATCCTCGCCAGCAATGATCGAGTTATTGAAACCATTCAGGCTCGCAAAAATCTCAGGCCGCACGGCCATGATGCCGCCGATTTCTCCCCACTGGGTCAACTCGCCCGCCGGCCCTTTCCATTCGAGTGCGCAAAGCCGGTTGTAAATCGACTGTTCCGGATGCCGCTCGGCCAGTTGGCCGACCACGATGGCATATTGCGCGTTGCTCACCAGCGCGGCTTGGGCGGTGGCCAGCCAGTCGGCGTCGAGCACGCAATCACCGTCGAGAAATTGAACCAGGGCCAGACCAGGGTACCGCGCCACCAGCCATGCAAACCCCTCGTTGCGCGCGCGTGCGGCAGAAAACGGGGTTGCCGGGTCGAGCCGGAGCACTGAAGAGCCCATCGACTCGGCCAGGTCGGCACTGCCGTCGCTGGAGCCCGAGTCCACATACACCACGCGCGCCGTGGCGGTGTCAATGCCGGCCAGGGCCGCGGCCAAGCGCGGCCGCTCGTTGCGGCCAATGACCACCACCCCCGACAGTGGCCCGACTGGGGCTGCATTGGTCATGGCTTGCCAGGGCGTTCAGCGCAGGTAGTGTTTGATTGCCGGCACGATGGCTTTGTCGATCAAGCCCTCGCGCGTGCCAAGGGGCGCCCAGCCCAACACCTCGCGCGTGCGCGAGTTGTCGTAGCGTGCGCCGTGGCGGCGGCAAGCCCAGTCGTGATAGCTCGGCCGCTTGCGGTTGGGGTGGCGTATCGCGTTCTTCACGAGTTCCTTGGCCACGTCGATGGCAAAGAAACGCCACAGCGCCGTGGGCGCCGCGCGCAACCGGGTCTTGCTGTGTTCAGACACCGTGTCGACATACTCGCGCGCGCTGAGCAACGGCGCGTCGGTGAGCAAGAAGGCCTGGCCCTCGATGCCAGGCTTGTCGAGCCCGAGCACCAACGCATCGGCCACGTCATCCACCCAGACCAGCGGCAGTTTGTTGAGGCCATCTCCCCAAAGCTGCACCCGGGTGTCGGAATGGAACATGCCCACGCCCCAATGAGCCGGCGGGCAACCCACACCGATGACCACGCCGGGGCGAAAAATCACCAGCGGCAAACCGCGCTTGCGATGCAACTCCATCAACAACGCCTCGCACGCTGCCTTGGAGCGGGCGTACAAATTGCGCGCTTGAATGGCGGGATCCAACGGCGTGCTGCCGTCGATGACCGTCGCCGTGTCGGCCGACGCATACGAATCGATGGTGCCGGTGTAAATAAAGCGGCGCACACCGGCTTGCAGCGCGGCTTCGGCCAGCACTTGAGTCGGCTTGACATCGTTGTCGAGATAGTCCTGCCAGCGCTGGCCCACCGACTTGGCCAGGTGATAGACCACCTCGATGCCTTGCATCGCGCGCAGCACCGCCTCGCGGTCGTCGAGCGCCCCTTCCGCCACGTCAACCGCAACGCCCTCCAATTCGTAGTGCGCCGCCGCGCGGCTGCGCGACAGCACGCGCACCGCATGCCCCTTGGCCAACAACGCCTGAACCAAGCGCTTGCCGATGAAACCGGTGCCACCAACGACCAGCACCGTGGCCGCGCGCGGATCGGGTTGCGGACTTGCCGGCAGCGGCCGGGCAACGGATGACACCCCAGCACTGGCGGCAATGCGCTCGCAGGTTCGGATGACCTCGACACCGAAGCGCCCATCCAGGCGGGAATCGAGTTCCCCGGGCAGGCCGCGGTAGAAGGCGGCCACGCTGCGCGCGATGCTGTCCAGGAACGGGTTGCTGTGCGGATCCTTGCGGAAGTTTGCAACCAGCTGGCTGGTGAAGTTGGCCCACGCCTGCTCGCGCAGCGACGATGCGCCCTTGCGCCCCGCCGCCAGCCCATCGAACAAGGTGCTGTTGCTGCTGGCCTCGTCGCGCAGGTACACATCGCGGTCGAAATCAAGGTGGGCATTGGCCGCATGGCCACGCACGCGAACGCTGCGGTCGGCCTGGCCCGGCGCGACGGAAAGCTCCAGGCTGACCGCCGTTTGATCGCGCCGGCCCGTCACGCTCCAGTGGCGGAACACGCGTTGCCCGCCAGGCAGGTCGATCGGCAACGA
>JAYUHT010000079.1:0-2616 GCA_043766725.1 Burkholderiales bacterium
CGGTGACGATGTGCACCTTCACTTCGAGCCGGCTGCCGCTCATGCCCACGGGTTCTTTCACCTCGTGGCCGTCGATGATGAATTCCTGCGGCTCCACCAACAGCACGCGCTGGTCGTTGGGGATGTTGATCGCCTTGGCCGTTTCCACCACGCGCGCCACGTCGGCCGGGCTGACTTCACGCTGGTCACGCACGATCACCATGCCGGTGGAGTTCTGGCCGCGGATGTGGCTGCCGGTGATGCCGGTGAAGACCGATTCGATCTTGCACGCCGCCATCATTTCGGCCTCTTTCAAGGCCTGCTGGATGCTCTGCACCGTGGCGTCGATGTTCACCACCACGCCACGCTTCAGGCCGTGCGTGGTGGCCACGCCCAGGCCGGCCACGCGCAGCTCGCCGTCGGGCATAACTTCGGCCACCACGGCCATCACCTTGGCCGTGCCGATGTCCAGCCCCACCACAACGTCTTTGAATTCCTTGGCCATCTTCGTTGCCTCGTCTTTTATTTCTTGCGCGCTGCGGCCGGCGCCAGCGTGGTGATGCCGCGCAGCCGCACCGCGTAACCCTGCGCGTGGCGCAAATCGGCGTATTCCAGCGGTGCCGGGTAAGCCTGGTGCACCTGCCCCAGGGTGCGCACGAAGCGCGCGCCGCGCTCGATGATTTCTTCGTCGCTGCCGCGGCCCAGTTCCAACACCGCGCCGCTGTCCAGCTCGGCGCGCCACGAGCCGCGGCCCGACAGCGTGAGCGTGTTGATCTCGGCGTCCAGCGCCTGCGCCAGCGGCACCAGCTTGTGCAGCAGTGCCAGCATGCGCGGTGAGGTGCCCGCCGGCCCGGCCAGGGTCGGCAGGTCGTCGTCTTCCACGTCGCCCAGGTTGGCATCGAACACGTCGCCCTGCACGTTCACCAAGCGCTCGCTGCCGTCTTCGGCCTGCCACAGCGCGGCGGCGCGGTGCTCCACCAGGCGCACCACCAGCTTGTCGGGCCACACGCGCGTCACCGTGGCCTGGCGCACCCAGGGCACGGCCTCGAACGCGGCGCGCGCCTGCTGCAAATTCATGCCTATGAAGTTGCCGGTTAAGCGTGGCATGGCATTGGCACGCAGCGTGGCGGCGTTGTTGCGCAGCAGCTCGCCTTCGATGCGCACCTGGCGAATCGGCAGCCACGGCGCACGCGCCGCCCAGGCCAGCGCAGCGGCCAGCAGCAGCAAGGCCAGGGCGATGAACGCTGCCTGCGCCAGGCCGTTCATCAGGCGCACGTCGGCCGGCAGTTCGGTCAGGGCGGCGGCCATGATCAAGCGCTCGCTCCTGCTGGCGGTGCGGCGTGCGGCAGGCGCGCGCTGTCCAGCGTGGCGCCGGCCAGCAGGCGCAGGCACAGCTGTTCGTAGCTCAGGCCGGCGGCGCGCGCCGACATGGGCACCAGCGAATGGCTGGTCATGCCCGGCGAGGTGTTCATCTCCAACAAGAAAGGTTTGCGGTCGCTGGCACGCACCATCAAATCGGCCCGGCCCCAACCGCGGCAACCCAGCGCGCGGTAAGCGGCCAGCACCAGGCGCTGCACTTCTTCTTCCTCGGCCGCGGGCAAGCCGCTGGGGCAGAGGTAGCCGGTGTCTTCAGAGAAGTACTTGTGTTCGAAATCGTAGTTGCCGCCCGGGGCATTGATGCGCACCACCGGCAGGGCCACGGCCGCCGCACCGGTGCCCAGCACCGGGCAGGTGATTTCGTCGCCGTTGATGAACTCTTCGCACAGCACATCGGCGTCGTAGCGGCTGGCCAGCTCCACCGCGGCCTGCATCTGTGAATAGCCCAGCACCTTGGTCACGCCGAGCGACGAGCCTTCGCGCGGCGGCTTCACGATCAAGGGCAGGCCCAGTTCATCGGGCACCTGGATCACTCGCTCGCGGCTCAGTTCATCGGCTTCCAGCCGGCACCAGCGTGGCGTGGGCAGCTTCACGCTGCTCCACAGCCGCTTGGTCATGACCTTGTCGATGGCGATGGCCGACGCCATCACGCCCGAGCCGGTGTAGGGCAGGCCCAGCAATTCGAGCGCGCCTTGCACCGTGCCGTCTTCACCGTGGCGGCCGTGCAGGGCGATGAAGACGCGGGCAAAACCTTCGCTGCGCAATTCATGCAGGCCGCGTTGGGTGGGGTCGAAGGCATGGGCATCGACGCCGCTGTCGCACAAGGCCTTGAGCACGCCGTTGCCGGACATGAGCGAGACCTCGCGCTCGGCTGATGTGCCGCCCATCAGCACCGCCACTTTGCCGAACGATGCGCTCATTGGGAAACCTCCGTGCTGCGCACTGCGGTGCGAGCCTCTTCGGGCGGCCGCGCGAGGCTCATGCCGCCTCCCCGCAAAGCTCCACCACCGCCGCCGGCACGTTGCCGATCGTGCCCGCGCCCATGGCAATCACCACGTCGCCGTCGCGCGCATAGCTGGCCACTTCAGCCGGCAGCTCGGCCACGTCATCCACGAACACCGGGTCCACCTTGCCGGCCACGCGCAGCGCGCGCGCCAGGGCACGGCCGTCGGCGGCCACGATGGCGGGCTCGCCGGCGGCGTAGACCTCGGTCAACAGCACCGCATCCGCCGTGCCCATGACTTTGACGAAGTCTTCAAA
>JAYUHT010000080.1:0-6990 GCA_043766725.1 Burkholderiales bacterium
GCCGGTTTCTCGCGCGTTGCAGCCGCCGTCCTTCTGCTGCCCACGCTCCTAGCATCGCAGCCGTACTAACGTACGGCGAGACGCGCAGGGCCAAGATTGAGTCGCGCAGTAGAAAGATTCATAAGCTCAACCGGGGTGCAGGCCATTCATGGCCAGCATGACAACCGCCAAGCCGCCGCCCAGCCACAGCAGTTGGGCGGCGGTTTCGCGCCAGGGCAGGCGGCGTTGCAGTTGCGGCAGCAAGTCGGCCACGGCCACGTAGACGAAGCTGCTTGAGGCCACCACCAACAGGTACGGAAACAGCTCCTGCCACGGCCCCACCACGAAGTAACCCAGCACCCCGCCCGCCACCGCCGCCAGGCCTGACAGGGCGTTGTAAAGCAACGCCTTGCGGCGGCTGAAGCCGGCGTTGAGCAGCACGATGTAGTCGCCCACCTCCTGCGGAATCTCGTGCGCCACGATGGCCGCCGCGGTGACCATACCAAGCCGAACATCGGTGAGAAACGCCGCGGCGATGATCACACCGTCGCAAAAATTGTGGATGCTGTCGCCCACCAGGATGCTCCAGCCGCCACGGCCGGCTTGCTCGGCGTCGAACTGGTGATGGTGGTGATGGCCGTCGCCTTCATGGTGGTGGGTGTGCCGATACAACTCGGCCTTCTCCAACAAAAAGAAAAACAGCAGGCCGGCCAGCAGCGTGGCGAACAGCGCATGCGGGCTGGCCTTCGACTCAAACGCTTCGGGCAACACATGCAGCAGCGCCGTGCCGAGCAACACGCCTGCCGACAGGCTGACCATGCTCTTGACGATGCGCCCGAGCAGCCCCACCGTGAGCGACGCCGCAATCAGCACCGACAGCACGCCACCCACCAAGGTGGCGGCCACGATGTAAGCCAGTGTCATCAGAGCCTGCGAATGAATCCGGCGCGCCCGAGCGGGCGCTCCAGACGGTGTCGATCTAGGCCGAGCCCGGACACAAACAGTCCTGTGGACTGTTTGTGCCTGGCGAGGGCCAGGGCCTCTGTGCCCTGGCGCAAAGCACAGCCATAGCCGGCGCTATGGCGAGCACTTGCAACAACGAGCGGCGCCGTCTGGGGCGCACGAGCGGGTGTGCGGGATTTGTTCACAGGTTCATGAGTAAATGTCGCTTGGCTACTTTGCTCATGCCCCCTTCGGGGGGCCTGGCGCGTAGCGACAGGTTTGGGGGCGCATTTAAGCCACGCCCTGGGCCTTGAACCAGGCCAGGGCGCGGCGCCAACCGTCGGCCGCCGCTTCAGCGCGGTAGCTGGGCCGGTAATCGGCATGAAAGGCATGCGGGGCGTCGGGGTAGATGACGAACTGCGAGGCCTTGGCCGCGGCGCTGCCGTAAGCCAACGCGGCCTTCATTTTGTCCACCGTGTCCAGGCCGATGCCGGAGTCTTTCTCGCCATACAACCCCAGCACCGGGCCGGCCAGCCTCGCCGCCAGGTCAACCGGGTGCGCCGGGTTCAGTGCCGAGGTCGCGCCCACTAACCGCCCGTACCATGCGACACCCGCCTTCACGCCCGGGTTGTGCGCGGCGTACAGCCAGGTCATGCGCCCGCCCCAGCAAAAACCGGTGACGCCGAGCTTGCCGGCATCCGCCCCTTGCGCTCCGGCCCAGGCCACGGCGGCGTCCAGGTCGGCCATCACTTGGGCGTCGGGCACTTTGTTCACCACCTCGGCCACCAGCTTGGCGATTTCGCCGTACGAGCCGGCATCGCCCTGGCGCACAAAGAGTTCGGGTGCGATGGCGAAATAGCCCGCCTTGGCAAAGCGCCGCGCCACATCGGCAATGTGTTCATGCACGCCAAAAATTTCGCTCAGCACCAGCACCACCGGGGCATTGGACTTGCCCGCCGGTGCGGCGCGGTAGGCCGGCATCTTGAAACTGCCCACGGGAATCGTCACCTCACCGGCCAGCAACCCGGCGTCGTCGGTCTTGCCCACGGTTTGCGCGCAGATCGGCAAAGCCGCGGCGGCAAAGCCGGTGCCGACGGCCGCACGCAGCATGGCGCGGCGGCCGGGGTTCCGGTTGGGCACCAATAGATCAAAGTCGGCTTGGTTCAAGGCGGCACTCCTGTTTTTTGTTGGCGGCAGGCCGCTTTGATTCTATGGAGCGTTGTACCGGCCGCAGGCGGCCTCTGTCGCGCTGCGTCTTGAACACGCGGCGCAGCGCCAGCAACCTCAATTCAACTTGAGGTGGATGTGCCAGGTGGTGGGGTCCGACGGTGTGGCCTCGACGCTGAAGCCCAGCTCGCGCGCCAGTTCGAGCATGCGCTGGTTGTCTTTCAGCACCACGGCCACCAGGCACTGCGTGCCGCGCGCTTTGAGGTGGCCGATCAACTTTTGCATCAGCCGCACACCCAGGCCGCCGCCCTTCAGGTCTGAGCGCACGACGATGCCGAACTCGGCGTCCTGGTTGTCGGGGTCGCAGATGGCGCGCGCCACGGCCAGCGTCTCTTCGCCCCCGGCTGGGAGCGGCGCGGTGGCAATGAATGCCATTTCGCGTTCGTAGTCGATCTGGGTCAGGCGCGCCAACTCGCTGTGCTCGATGCTGCGCCGGCTGTAGAAGACACGCAGGCGAACATCCTCGGGATCGAGCCGGGCCAGGAATGCCAGGTGCTGGGCTTCGTCATCGGGCCGGATCGGGCGCAACGTGAGCTGCCGGCCCTGCCACGCGAAGCTTTCCACCAGCTCGGCCGGATACGGGCGGATGGCGAAATTCGCCGCACCGCCCGGTGCGGCGGCGCTGACGCGCACGCGCGCATCGAGCGCGATCACGCCGCCGGCGTCGGCCAGCAGCGGGTTGATGTCGAGCTCGGCAATGCGGGGTTCGTCGGCCAGCAATTGCGCCACCGCCATGAGCACGCCCACGACCGCTGCCGTGTCGGCCGGCGGCACATCGCGCCAGCCCGCCAGCAAGCGCGCCACCCGCGTGCGCGCCATCAACGCTCGCGCCAGCGGCTCGTTCAGGGGTGGCAAGGCCACGGCGCGGTCGGCCACCACTTCAACGGCCGTGCCGCCCTGGCCGAACAGCAGCACCGGGCCAAACACGGTGTCGACACTGGCCCCGACGATCAGCTCCAAGGCCCGCGGCCGGCGCACCATGGCCTGCACCGTGAAGCCGGCAAGCGTGGCATCGGGGCGCGCCTGGCCCACGCGCTGAATCATCTTGTCGGCCGCCTGGCGCACCGCCGCGGCGTCTTCCAGCGCCAGCGCCACACCGCCGACATCGCTCTTGTGCGTGATCTGCGGTGACACGATCTTCAACACCACCGGGTAGCCCACCGCGTCGGCCGCGGCCACCGCCGCTGCCGCGTCGGCGCCCACGCTGCGCGTGGCCACCACGGGCACGCCGCAAGCCGCCAACAGCTCCTTGGCCTGGGCCTCGCTCAGGTGTTCACGGCCCTGCTGCAAGACGGCGTCGACGATGGCGCGCACGCGCGCCAGGTTGAACGCGACAGGGGCGGCGGGGGCGGCGCGCGCGGGCGGCGTCTCGATCAATTGCGCCTGGTTCGCCCTGTAGGTCTGGAGCAGCGCGAACGCATGCACAGCCTGCTCGGGGGTGTCGTGGTTGGCGATGCCGGCGGCATGAAAGCCATCGCGCGCAGCCTGCAACGCCGGCCCACCCAGCCAACAGCTCAACACCCGGCCCGGCGCGGTTTGCACCACGGGCACCAAGGCCGCGGCGATGGCGCTGCTGGGCACGATGGCCGTGGGCGCGTGCATGAACAGCAGCGTGCCGCTGGCGGGGTCGGCCAGCAGGCTGCGCAGCGCATACACATAGCGCTCGACCGGCGCGTCGCCAATGATGTCCACCGGGTTGGCCCGGCTCCAGTTGCGCGGCAGGCCGCCGTCCAGCAGCGCCAGCGTGGCCGGGGTCAGGGGCGCCAGCGGCACGCCGGCCAGAGCGGCAGCGTCGGCGGCCATCACCCCGGCACCACCGCCGTTGGTGACGATGGTCAGCCGCGACAGGGGGTCGTTCATGCCGGCTGTGGTCAGGCCCGGGAAGGCGCGGAAGTGCGCCAGCGTCTCGGCCGCCATGAACAGGTCTTGCAAGGTGTCCACCCGCAACATGCCGGCACGCCGAATGGCCGCGTCGTAGACCAGGTCAGACCCTGCCAGCGCGCCGGTGTGCGACGTTGCCGCGGCCTGGCCTTGCGGCGAGCGGCCCGCCTTGACCACCAGCACCGGCTTGTTGCGCGCCGCGGCGCGCGCCGCCGACATGAACTTGCGCGGCGACTCGATGGCTTCAACGTACAGCAGGATCGAGCGCGTGCGCGCGTCGCTGGCCAGCCAGTCGAGCATGTCGCCGAAGTCGATGTCGGCATGCTCGCCCAACGAGACGAAATGCGAGAAGCCGACGCCGCGGCCCTGCGCCCAGTCGAGCATGGCCGTGACCAGCGCGCCCGACTGCGACACAAAGGCCAGGCCACCAGGCGCTGCGCTCACATGCGCAAAGCTGGCGTTGAGCCGCGCATGGGGCGACAACAGCCCCAAGCTGTTCGGCCCCAGGATGCGCAGCACGGGCGTGCGCGCGGCGTTCAGCATGGCTTGCTTGTGCGCGGCGCCGAGGCCGGCACTCAGCACGATGGCGGCGCGCGTGCCGCGCTCGCCCAGCGCCTGGATCAAGCCCGGCACCGTGTCTGGCGGCGTGCAGATCACCGCCAGCTCCGGTGCTTCGGGCAAGCTGGCCACGCTGGCAAACACGGTTTCACCGCTGAGCTGGCTGTGCTTCGGGTTGACGGCCCAGCGCGGCCCGGCGAAGCCGCCCTCGCGCAGGTTGCGCCACACCGTGGCCCCCACGCTGGCCGGGCGCTCGCTGGCGCCGATCACCGCCACGCTGCGGGGGTCGAACAAGGAGTCGAGGTTGCGAATGCTCATGCGCACCAGTGTGCCTGCGCCCGGCCTGCATCGCCCACGGCCGCCTTGCGCTGGCGCAGTTCCGGATGATGCAACCTAGCGTTTTTGCTGTGGCTGGGGCAACAGCTCGTCGTCGATGCCTGCGAACGCCAACACGAGTGCGCCACCGCGGGCACAGCTCACGGCTTGCCCAGGGCTTGTTCGATCAATGCGGCGGCGCGATCCAGTCTGTCGGCGCAAGGCATGCGCTTGATGCGGTCGAAGTGATCCACCAGTTGGCGGTACAACCACTCCAGCCCGGGCCGACCCACGGCCACGGCCTGCAGATGGTTGTAGGGCGAAGGCAGCTCGCTGGCTTTCAAACCGCCATGCACCATCAGCGCCAGGCTTTTGCCCTTGGCCAGCCACGCGGCACCAGCTTCAAAGGCCAGCCACGGCCGTTGCACGGTCTGCGGCCCGCACACCAGCACCACCACCTTGGCGTCGCGCAGCGCCGCCTTGACCTGCTTGAACCACTCGCCCGCGGCGATCGACTCACCGTCGCTGCTCATGAACACGGCCAGCGAATTGAAGTCGTCTTCGATGCACTGCTTCAGCGCCAGCGCCACGGCGGCGTCGCTGCGTGCATGGCTGATGAAGACGTTGAACTCCTTCGGCATCGCCGGCTCCCGCTCAGTGCGCTTGATCCCAATTTGCGCCCACACCCACCTCGGCCAACAGCGGCACACTCAATTGCGCCGCCCCCGCCATCAAGCGCGGTATCTCGTGCCGCGCCCACTCCACCTCTGCGTCGGGCACTTCGAGCACCAGTTCGTCATGCACCTGCATGATCATGCGGCTGGCGCGTTGTTCGCGGTCGAGCGCGGCTTGCACCGCGATCATGGCCAGCTTGATGAGGTCAGCCGCCGTGCCCTGCATCGGCGCGTTGATGGCCTGGCGCTCGGCGCCGGCGCGGCGCGGGCCGTTGCCACCCACGATTTCAGGCAGCCACAAGCGGCGGCCGAATACAGTTTCCACGTAACCTTTTTCGCGCGCGCTCACCTTGGTGTCATCCATGTAGCGCTTCACACCCGCAAAGCGCTGGAAGTAGCGGTCGATGTAGTCGCGCGCCGCCTTTTGTTCAATGCCCAAGCCAGACGCCAAGCCGAACACGCCCATGCCGTAGATGAGGCCGAAGTTGATCGTCTTGGCGGCACGCCGCTGCTCGCTGCTCACCTCGTTCAGCGGCACGTTGAAGACTTCGCTGGCCGTGGCCTTGTGCACATCAAGCCCTTCGGCAAAAGCGCGGGTCAGGCCGGCATCACCACTGATATGCGCCATCAGCCGCAGCTCGATCTGCGAATAGTCGGCGCTGACGATGACATGCCCCGGCGGCGCGATGAAGGCCTCGCGCACGCGCCGGCCTTCGGCCGTGCGGATGGGGATGTTCTGCAAGTTGGGGTCGTTGCTGGACAGCCGGCCGGTGATGGCCACGGCCTGCGCATAGTTGGTGTGCACGCGGCCGGTGGCGGGGTTCACCATCAGGGGCAATTTGTCGGTGTAGGTGCCCTTCAGTTTGGCCAGGCTGCGGTGCTCGAGCATGCGCGCCGGCAGGGGGTGGTCGGCGGCCAGTTTTTCCAGCACGTCTTCATCGGTGCTGGGCGCGCCGCTGGCGGTTTTCTTCACCACGGCCAGGCCGAGCTTGCCGAACAGAATCTCGCCGATCTGCTTGGGCGAGCCCAGGTTGAACGGCTGGCCGGCGAGTTCATGGGCCTTCCGTTCGAGCGCCATCATGCGTTCGCCCAGATCCTTGCTTTGCTGGGCCAGCAAGGCGCTGTCGATCAGCACGCCGTTGCGTTCAATGCGCTGCAACACCGCCACCGTGGGCAGCTCGATGTGTGCGTAGACGAAGTCGAGCTTGGCATCGGCGCCGATTTGCGGCCACAGCGCGCGGTGCACCTGCATCGTCATCTCGCTGTCTTCGCCCGAATAGGTGCTGGCGGTGGCCACGTCGACCTGCCCAAACGGGATCTGGTTCACCCCCTTGCCGCACACATCCTCATAGCTCAGCCCCTTGCGCTGCAGGTGGCGCTCGGCCAGGCTTTCCAGGCTGTGCGGCTTGTGCGC
>JAYUHT010000081.1:0-6947 GCA_043766725.1 Burkholderiales bacterium
ATCATCGGCCGCCTGCTGCATGAAGGCGGCATCTGGCTGGTGGCGCCTGAAGACCGGCGTTATGGCCAGGACATCATCGTGCCCAAGAACGCCATGGCCAACGCGGCGGCGGGGCAGGTGGTGGCCATCGAACTGACCGAGCCGCCTTCGCTGCATGCCAAGCCGGTGGGCCGCGTGGTTGAAGTGCTGGGCGAGATTGACGACGCCGGCATGGAGATCGAAATTGCCGTGCGCAAGTTCGAAGTCCCGCACCGCTTCTCGCCTGAGACGTTGGCGCAAGCCGCGGCGCTGCCCGAAAAGCTGCGCGCCGCCGACAAGCGCGGCCGCATCGACCTGACCGACGTGCCGCTGGTCACCATCGACGGCGAAGACGCGCGCGACTTCGACGACGCGGTGTACTGCGAGCCCTTCAAGCGCGGGCGCGGCAAAACTGCCTTTGCCGGCTGGCGGCTGCTGGTGGCCATTGCCGATGTGAGCCACTACGTGAAGCCGGGCGAGGCGCTGGACGCTGATGCCTACGAGCGCGCCACCTCGGTGTACTTTCCGCGCCGCGTGATCCCGATGCTGCCGGAAAAGCTGAGCAATGGCCTGTGTTCGCTGAACCCGGATGTCGAGCGCCTGTGCATGGTGTGCGACATGCTGGTGGGCCAAGACGGCGCGGTCGACGCCTACCAGTTCTACCCGGCCGTGATGCGCTCGCATGCGCGCTTCACCTACAACGAAGTGGCCGGCATCCTGGCCAACACGCGCGGCCCGCAGGCCCATGCGCGCGCCGCGCTGGTGCCGCACCTGCTGCACCTGCACGAGGTCTATCGCGCCTTGCTCAAAGAGCGCGCCAAGCGCGGCGCGGTTGATTTCGAGACCACCGAAACGCAGATCGTCAGCGATGAAGCCGGGCGCATCCTGCGCATCGTGCCGCGCACGCGCAACGAGGCGCACAAGCTGATCGAAGAAGCCATGCTGGCGGCCAACGTGTGCGCCGCGGGCTTCATTGAAGGTGCGGCGCACCCTTCGCTGTACCGCGTACACGAAGGCCCCACGCCCGAGCGGCGCGTCACACTGCAGGCTTACTTGCGGGCGCTGGGCCTGGGCCTGCACTTGAGCGACCAGCCCACGCCGGGCGAAATGGCGGCCATCGCCAGTGCCACGAAAGAACGGCCCGACGCGCTGCAGATCCACACCATGCTGTTGCGTTCGATGCAGCAGGCGGTTTACACCAGCGGCAACCTCGGCCATTTCGGCCTGGCCTACCCGGCGTACACGCACTTCACCAGCCCGATCCGGCGCTACCCGGACTTGCTGGTGCACCGGGTCATCAAGTCGATCTTGATGGGCAAGCGCTACACGCTCGACGCCAAGCTGGTGGCCGAGACGCCGTCAGCGCCGCGCCGCGTGGGCAAGTCAGCGGCGAAAGAGCCGGCCAAGAACCTGTCGCGCGACCTGACGGTATGGGAGAACGCGGGCCAGCATTGCAGCGCTAACGAGCGCCGCGCCGATGAGGCCTCACGCGACGTTGAAGCCTGGCTGAAGTGCCGCTACATGCGCGAGCACCTGGGCGAGGAATTCACCGGCAGCGTCAGCGCCGCCACGGGGTTTGGCATCTTCGTCACGCTTGACGAGATGTACGTTGAAGGCCTGGTTCACATCACTGAACTGGGCGGTGAGTACTACCGCTTTGATGAAGTGCACCAGGAACTGCGCGGCGAGCGCACCGGCATGCGCTACGGCATCGGCACCAAGGTGCGGGTGCAGGTCAGCCGCGTCGATCTTGATGGCCGGCGGGTCGAGTTCCGTTTGGTCAACGAAGCGGGCGTGGTGGCTGGCGGCAGTGGCAAGGGGCGCGGCGATGCGACGCCGTCACCCAGCGCGCAGGCCCGCCTGCGCACCATCGAGCAAGCTGACCGCGAAGGCAAGCAACGCAACGCCAAAAGCCAGGGCGAGCGCAAGGCTGTGCGCAAGGGCCCGGCACCGGGTGCCAAGCGCAAGAGCGCGCCCAGGGTGCGCAAGGGTCGCTGACTGCGCCCACTAACCGCGCTGCCCAGCGGACAGTTTCTAAGCACCGCGTTCAGCGGTGCCTGCTGGCCACATCCGGCAAGGCCTGGGCCAGATCGGCCGCACGCAGTGGCAGCGCACCGGCCTGCAGGGCCAGCGCTTCATCGGCCGCCAGCCCATGCCACCAGGCGGCGCCGCTGGTGGTCGTCAGGGCAGTCGTCACGGCGCTTGCTTCGTCAACATCAGCCGGCTGCTGTGCCCACAAGCCGCCCAGCCAGCCGGCCAGCACATCGCCCGTGCCGCCACTGGCGAGCAAGGCGTTGCCGCTGGGGTTGATGCGCTGCTGGCCGCCCGGCGCGGCGATGACCGTGCCCGAGCCCTTGAGCAAGGTGATGCAGCCCAGTTGCTGCGCCAGGGCGGCGGCGGCGGCCAAGCGGTCAGCCTGCACTTGCGCCACGCTGCACGCCAGCAAGCGTGCGGCTTCGAGCGGGTGGGGTGTCAGCACGGTGACCAGGCCACGGCCATTGCGGGCCTTGAGCAAAGTCTGCAAGGCAGGGTCGGCGGCCACGGCGTTCAGCGCATCTGCATCCAGCACCAGGCGCCGCACGTGGCTGAGCAGGGCGGGCAATGACGCGGCCACGGCGTCGCCACCGCCGCAGCCGCAAACCACGGTGGAGGTGGCCAGCACGCCCGGTGCGCTGCGCCACCAAGTGGGGCGCAACATCAGCTCGGGCTGATTCATCAACCCGCCCGCGTGCGCGCTATCCAGCAATGACACGAAGACCCGCCCCGCGCCCGCCCCCAACGCGGCCTGCGCGGCCAGCAGCGCGGCGCCGGTCATGCCCACCGCGCCGCCTACCACGGCCACATCGCCATAGCTGCCCTTGTGGCTGGCGTGGCGGCGAGCGGGCAGCGTGGCGGTGGCGTCTTGCCGGCCGCACAGGCGCAGCAGTGTCGCAGGGGCGGTGGCCCCGGCGCCCAACTCGTCGAGCCACACCTGGCCGGCATGGTCGCGCCCCTGCGCGGTGAACAGCCCTGGCTTGAGCGTCAACAGACTCAGCGTGTGACCAGCGCGCACGGCCAACTCGCCGAGCACCACTCCGGTGTCGGGGTGCAGGCCCGAAGGCAGGTCGATCGCCAACACCAGCGGGCAGGCATTGAGTGCAACGATTGAATCGAGCAGGCAGCCTTCGGGCGCCCGCCGCGTGCCCAGGCCGAGCAAGGCATCCAAGGCCAGGTCGGGCTCGAAAGGGCAGGGGGTTTCGCCCATCGGCACCCCGGCGGCAAATGCCTGCGCATGCGCCCAGGCGGCATCACCGCTCAGGCGTTGCGCCGCGCTGCTCAGGCTGACCCATACCTTCACGCCAACGCGGTGCAAGGCCAGCGCGGCCAGCATGCCGTCGCCGCCGTTGTTGCCCGGGCCGGCGGCCACCCACACCTGGCGCGCGTTTGGCGCCACCGCGAGCGCGAGTTTGGCCACCGCCAGGCCGGCGCGCTGCATCAGCACATGTGGTGCGTGGCTGGCCAAACATGTGGCTTCATGCGCACGGCTGGCGGCGGCGTCATACAGCGCGCGCCCCGTGTCGAACTGTGAAACGCGTTGCGGGCCGCGTGGCGGCCCTTGATAGCCGAGAGTCATGCGCAGATCATGCGCCCAGCCGCTGCGGGCTCAGGCGGGTCAGGTCGATCTGCGGCTGGCGTTGAATCAGCAGGTCGGCCATGGCGCGGGCGCAGCCGCAGGCCAGTGCCCAGCCGCTGGAACCATGACCCAGGTTGAGCCACACGCCAGGCGCGCGGGCGGCACCGATGATGGGCGGGCCATCGGGCAGCATTGGCCGCGCGCCCTTCCAGGCCTGGGCCTGGTTCAACTGCGCCGCCCCCGGGAACCAGTCGTCCAGCACCTTGTACAGGGTGCGCAGCGCGGCCGGGTTGTGCCAGTCCAGGTGCCCGCCCAGCTCAGCGCTGCCGGCCACGCGAATGCGCGCGCCCAGCCGGGTAATGGCCACCTTGTAGCGCTCATCCATCAAGGCCGCATGTGGGCCCAGTTCGGGGTGGCGCTCGTCCAGGCGCAGCGGCGCGGTCAGCGAATAGCCATACACCGGCACCAGCGGCAGGCGTTGGCCCAAGGGGGCGAGCAGGGCATTGGCCTCGTGCCCGGCGCACACCACCACGGCGTCAAAGCGCGCCGTGGTGGCGCTGGGCCGGCCGTTGCTCAGCGCTAGGCCATGCACCAGCGGTTGCGCGCCAGGCTCGATTTGCTGCACCTCTTGCTGGAACAGGAAGCTCGCCCCCAATGCCTGCGCGCGCGCCTTCATGAGGTGGCTGAACTGGCGGCAGTTGCCCAGTTCGTCATCAGGCAAATGCAGGGCACCCGCCAGCGGTGTGGCCAGGTTCAAGCCCGGCTCGACCCCAAACGCAGCAGCCCGATCGAGCAACGCCGCGTTCACGCCCAGCGCGCGCACGGCCGCCCGGTTGGTGTGCGCGCGGCGCAGCTCACGCGCGCTGCGCAGCAACACCAGCAGGCCGCGGCGCTGTTCATAGTCCAAAGCCTGCGGCTCGGCCAAGGCATGGCGGCGCTCGCTGCTGTAGCGCGCCAGGCTGAGCATGGCCGCGCGATTGGCCTGGTACACGGCGGGCCGGCAGGCGCGCTGCCAGCGCCACAGCCAGGGCAGGTGCGTGACCAAGCTGGACAGTGTGAAGCGCACGGGCGCGTGGCTGCTGAACAGGTGACTGACGACCTTCCAGGCCATGCCGGGCGCGGCCCAGGGCGTGACATAGCCCGGTGCCAGCACGCCGGCGTTGGCAAAGCTGGTGCCGCTGGCCACGGTGGCGTGGCGTTCGTAGACGCTGACGGCATGGCCGTCAGCCGCCAGTTCATAGGCGGTGGTGACGCCGACCACGCCGGCGCCAATGACAGCGACCCTCATGGCGCGAGACCGCGCGCGCTTGCCAAGGCCGCATCAATCTGCAAGGCCGCTGCCAGCACCAAGTCGTCTTGCAACGCGCCGGCCCACAACATCAGGCCCACGGGCAATTCATCGGTACGGTGGCAAGGCAGCGACAGCGCACAACCATCGAGAAAATTCACCACAGACGGGTTGCGCAGCAGTTGGCGGTTGACGCCAAAGAAGGCCTCGTCGTCGTGCAGCAGCGGCGCCACGGGCGGTGCCACGATGGGCACGGTGGGCGACAGCAGCAGGTCGAAACCGCGCATGGCGTGATCCATCTGTTCAATCCAGGCTTTGCGGGCACGCAGCAGCTCGATGTATTCGGCGGCAGTTATGCCGGCACCTTGGGCAATGCGCAGCGCCACGCGGGGGTCGTAGTCGGCTCGCCGCGCAGTCAGGCGCGCCTGGTGCCAGGCCCAGCTTTCGGCGGCTGCAAAGGTGCCGCGGGCATTCAGCCCGGCCAACTCGTCTAGCGCGGGCAGGTCGATGTCGTCAATCAGCATGCCCGCGCTGCGCAACGCCGCCAGGCTGCGTTCGAAGGCGCGGGCCACCGTGGCGTCAAGGGCATCGAGCATCAAGGTGGTGGGCACGCCAATGCGCCAGCGGCCCGGTGCCCGCTCACCTAACCGCACGCTGCGTGCGGCCAGCACCTCGTGCAGCAGCACCGCGTCGCGCACGCTGCGCGTGATGGCGCACGCGGTGTCCAGCGTGGTGGACAGCGGCACCGCGCCTGCCGTGCTGGTCAGCCGCTGCGTGTTCTTGAAACCCACCAGGCCTTGCAAGGCCGCGGGGATGCGAATGGAGCCGCCGGTGTCAGACCCCAGCGCCGCGAAGGCTGCCCCGCAAGCCACCGTGGTGGCGCCACCTGACGTTGAGCCGCCGGGGATGCGCGGCACCGCGTCCAGCGCCAGCGTGCCGGCATTGGGCGGCGTGCCGAAATGTGGGTTGATGCCCACGCCCGAGAAGGCGAATTCGCTCAGATTGGTGTGACCCGTCAGCGCCGCGCCGGCCGCGCGCAGGCGGGCCACGCTGGGGCAATCGGCGGCGGCAGGTGGCGCGTCGCTCATGGCCTTGGAGCCGGCGGTGGTGGGTTGCCCGGCGACATCGAACAGGTCTTTCACCGACACCGCCAAGCCGGCCAACGGCGGCAGGGGTGTACCGGCGCCGAACTGCGCATCCACCGCTCGCGCGGTGGCCAGCGCCTGGGCGTCGAAGCGGCGCAGGTAGGCGTGTTGGCCAGCCTGCGAATCCGCCTGGCTGAGGCTGTGTTCGAGATAAGCCGCAGCGCATGCCGCGCCGGCTTGCAACTCGGCATGTGCAGCAACCAGGTCGCCCAGGAGTGCGCGTGTTAGAATTCTTGGGTTTTGCTGATCAGTCATGGCGAGTTTTCTAGGCGAGCCAAGATTGTGTCAGGTGGGCAACAACACACCCCAAGCAGCAAGACCGGTCACATGACCAAAACGCGAACCCGGCCACCGAATGGTGCTGCGGTCTCAGGCCAACTGTTCAACACAGGCTTGTAGGCAGCGGAATCGGCCGGCGTTCAAGACCCAACCTTCGGTAAAGGCCAAAACCATGACAGTCTCCATGCGCGAAATGCTGGAAGCCGGTGTCCATTTCGGACACCAAACCCGCTTCTGGAACCCCAAGATGGCACCCTACATCTACGGGCATCGCAACAAGATCCACATCATCAACCTTGAAAAGACGCAGCCGCTGTTCAACGACGCGATGAAGTTCGTGCGCCAGTTGGCCAGCCGCCGCGGCACCATCTTGATGGTGGGCACCAAGCGCCAGGCACGTGAGGTGATTTCGCTGGAAGCCCAGCGCTGCAACATGCCGTTCGTCGACCAGCGCTGGTTGGGCGGCATGCTCACCAACTTCAAGACGGTCAAGGGCTCGCTGAAGAAGCTGAAGGACATGAAGGCGCAGGTCGAGGCCGGCACCGAAATCCGCATCAAGAAGGAAGCGCTGATGTTCCAGCGCGAGATGCTGAAGCTCGAGAAG
>JAYUHT010000082.1:0-2599 GCA_043766725.1 Burkholderiales bacterium
CACCTGGGCACGGCTGGCCTGGTGCTGCTGGTGGCCACGGCGTTGGCCTTGATGCTGACCATCGACCGCACGCTCAACGCCATCTGGCGCGTGCCCAAGCCGCGCCCGATTGCGCAGCGCGTGCTGGTGTACTGGGCCGCGCTCACGCTGGGCCCGCTACTGCTCGGCTTGAGCCTGAGCATCACCTCGCTGGCGGTGTCGGCCTCGCGCGGCCTGGTCGGTGCCATGCCGGGCAGCTTGGGCCTGCTGCTTGACGTGTTCGAGTTCTGCCTGTTTGCGGCGGCCGTTGCGGGCCTTTTCCACTACGTGCCCAACACCCATGTGCGCTGGCGCCACGCCGTGGCCGGTGGCCTGTTCGTGGCCGTGGGCTTCGAGCTGGCCAAGCGCGGCCTGGGTTGGTACGTGCGCTCGGTGCCCGGCATTGCCGCCATCTACGGCGCCTTTGCCACCGTGCCCATTCTGTTGCTCTGGGTCTACCTGGGCTGGGTCATCATGCTGCTGGGTGCGGTGGTGGCGGCCTATGCGCCGAGCTTGCAGATGCGCGTGGTGCGACTGCCCATGCACGCCGGCCGGCGCTTCAGCCTGGCGCTGGCGGTGCTGCGCGAACTGGCGCTGGCGCGGCGCCATGCAAGCGCCGGCTTGTCATTGCATCAGCTGGCCGAGCGGCTGCGCATTGACCCCTTGCAAATCGAGCCCGAGCTGCAAGACCTGCACGAGTTGGGCTGGGTGGCCGCGTTGGATGAAGCCGGCGAACAGCGGCAGGTGCTGTTGTGCGAGCCGGCCACCACACCCGCCAAGCCGGTGATCGACGCCCTGCTGCTCAAACCAAATGCTCACGCCGCCGCCTTCAGCCGGCGTACCGGCCTGGCGAACTTGACCCTGGCGCAGTTGCTCGACGCGCCCGAAAGCGACACGACATGACCGCTGCACTGACTGGCGTTTCGATTGGCCCCTCGTCTGGCCCTTCGTCTGGCCCCCCGATTGGCCCACTAACCGGCGTGCGCGTGCTTGATCTCTCGGCCGTGGTGTCGGGCCCGCTGGCCACGGCCATCTTGGCCGAACAGGGTGCGCAGGTGATCAAGGTTGAGCCTTTCGAGGGCGACACCGCGCGCCGCGTGGGCCCGGCCAAGGGCGACATGTCGGCGATGTACATCACCGCCAACCGCGGCAAACGCTCGGTGGCCTTGAACCTGAAGGTGGCCGCGGCGCGCGAGGTGGTGAAGCAGTTGGCGCGCCAGGCCGATGTGATGGTGGAGAACTTTCGCCCCGGCGCCATGCTGCGTCTGGGCCTGGGGCAGGCGGCGATGCGGGCATTGAACCCGCGCTTGATCTACGTTTCGATCAGCGGCTTCGGGCAAACCGGGCCGGCGGCGCAGGGCAGGGTGTATGACGCCGTCATCCAGGCCGCCAGTGGCGTAGCGGCATCACACCCCGATGCCCACACCGGCGAGCCCACGCTGCTGGCCACCTTGGTGTGCGACAAGCTGGCTGCGCTGACGGCCGCGCAAGCCATCAGCGCGGCGCTGTTCGCACGCGAGCGCGACGGCCAGGGCCGCAACATCGAGCTGGCCATGCTCGACGCCGCCCTGGCCTTCCAGTGGCCCGACGCCATGTACAACCATGTCTTCGTCGACGAGCCGCCGCCGCCGTTTCCTGAAATCGGCCGCACCCTCAGGCCCTGGCGCACGCGCGACGGCTTCGTGGCCACCATGTCGCCGCAGCAAGATGAATTTGCCGCGCTGTGCCACGGGCTGGGCTTGGGCGAATTGATTCATGACCCGCGCTTCACCACGCTGGCCGCGCGCGCCCGCCATGGCACCGAATTGCGCGCGCTGCTTGAGCCGAGCATGGCTTTGCATGACAGCGATGAGCTGGTGCAGCGCCTGCGCGACGGCGGCGTGCCCATCGCGCGCATCAACGCGCGCGGCGAGGTGCTCAGCGACCCGCAGGTGCAGCACAACGGCAGTTGGGAAATGATCGACCACGGCCGCCTGGGCCGTGTGCGCTTGCCGCGCGGCGCCGCCCGCTTCATGCCGAATGGCGAAGAGACGCCGCACCCCCCCAGCGCGCCGCAGCTCGCGCCGCACCTGGGTGAACACACCGAGGCCGTGCTGCGCGAATTAGGGCATGACGACGCGGCGGTGCAGGCGCTGCGCGCGGCTGGAGCCATTCGTTAGTTTGCGGCAGCCCATGGCCGCTGGCGGCCGCCTGTGCTGCCTCAGCTTGGCGCGGCCAGCGCATCGCGCAATGCGGCCAGCACCGCGTCGGGCGCTTCATGCACCATGTTGTGGCCCGCCGGCAGCAGGTGAACGCGCGCCTTCAACGCGGCGGCCAATGCATTGCTCAGCCGCGGCGGCGTCATCTGGTCGGCACTGCCGAGAATGAAATGGCTTGAGCAGACAACCTTGGCCGCGGCTTGCAAGCCGCCTTGGTAGCGCTGGCACAGGCTGAAGTCGTGGGGGAACAGGTTGCCGGCTTGGTACGCGCCTTGAACGCGGCGGATCAGCGCGCGGTTGGCGCCGTGCAACCACATGCCCGGGCCAAGGAACGACGGCTTGGCGGCCAGCCCGGCGTAAGACCAGTTGTTGACCTGGTCGAT
>JAYUHT010000083.1:0-6942 GCA_043766725.1 Burkholderiales bacterium
TTTGCGTGACGTGGAAGATGCGGCTCATGGCGAGGCTCGGACTGCGGGGCCGAAAGTATCCGTCAGCCACCCTGCTGGTTGGCTGACGGCGCCTCAGACCGGATCAAAGACCTCGACATGGCGCTCACCTTGGAGCCAGGCTGCGCTGGCTGGCGCCGCCGGTGCCAGCACGCGGGCTTGCAGCGCGGCGCACAACCCACTGGCGCAGGTGTAGGTTTCCATCACGGTGCGCTGCGCGCCGATTTCATCAGCGCGCGTTAACAAGCTGGTGCACAGGCCTGGTTCACGGTGCTGAAGGTCTGATTGCGCCTGGCGCGTCGCGGCCAAGGCTAGCGCCAAATCGGCGGCGGCGCAGCGCCAATACACGTACAGGCAGCGCTGTGCGCTCACGGCCTGGGGGCACTCATTCGCCGCTGCCCGGCACAGCGTAGGGCAGGGTGCCCAGCGTCAGCCCGGGGCCCTGCGGGCCACCCAGGTGCAGCGTGCCATTGGCCAACGCCTCGATCTTGATTTCCACCAGCGCGCAGGCGCCGCGGCCGGGCAGGGCGGCGGCCAGCACCACGTGGCCCGCGGGCTGGCCCGGGTCGGCATTGCTGAACACTTCCTGGCCAGGTTGCGCCGCCGTGGCGCCCAGCAGCAAATGCGCGCGGCGCTTGATGCTGCCGCGATACTGGCTGCGGGCCACGATCTCTTGGCCCGGGTAGCAGCCCTTCTGGAAGTTCACGCCGCCCACCAGTTCGAAGTTCACCATCTGCGGCACGAACAGTTCTGCCGTGGCGGCCACCACGCGCGGCACGCCGCTGTGCACTTCGAGCCAGCGCCAGGCTTGTTCATCCAGCACCGGCAATGCCGGTGCGGTGGCGCCTGCGGGGGCTGCCAGCAAGTAACGATCGGCGCCGAGATGGATCACCTGGGCCTCACCAAGTTGCGCCACGCTCCACTCGCTCACCGGCGCAGCGGCGCCCAGCCAGGCCGTGGCAGTGGGGCCGGCCAGGCCGTAGAGATCAAACTGCAAGCTGGCATCACTGAGCTTGCACTTGGCGCGCAGCACGAACATCGACAAGCGCTTGAGTGCAGCGCTCAGCAGGTCGGCGCTGCACGCCAGCAAGATGTCTTCGCCCTGGCGCCACGCCACGAACGTGGCCAACAGCCGGCCCTTGGCGCTGCAATGGCCGGCCAACCGCGCCTGGCCTGGCGCCAGGCCAGTGAAATCGTTGGTTAACTGGCCGTGCAGAAAGCTCGCCGCATCGGGCCCTTGGGCGCGGATCACGCCCCATTCCAGCAGCCGGGCGGCGCCTTCCAGCGGTGTGGCGTTCGATGAGGTGAGGGTCATGCATTGATTATGATCAGCCACCATGTCTGTGCCTTCTTCGGGGTTGCGTAGGCTGCTCTGGGCGGCCCTCTTCATGGTGCTGGCCGCAGCGGCAGCCGCGGCATTGGGTGCGGCCTGGTGGCTGAACGAGCCGTTGCCGCTGACCAAGCCCCAAGTGGAACTGTCGCTGGAGCCCGGCACCGCGCCGCGCGACGTGGCACAAGCCTGGGTTGATGCCGGTGTGCAGACATCACCTGCCCTGTTGTACGAGTGGTTTCGCTGGTCGGGCCAGGCGCGCAAGATTCGCGCAGGCAGCTACGAGGTGACAGCCGGCGTTACCCCGCGCAGCCTGCTGCGCAAGCTGGTGGAAGGCGATTCGGCGCGTGAGAAAGTGCGCCTCATCGAAGGCTGGACGTTTCGCCAATGGCGCGACGCGTTGGCGCAGGCGGCAAACCTGAAACCCAGCACCAAGGGCATGACCGAAGAGCAGATCATGCAGGCCCTGGGTGCTGCAAGCAGCCACGCCGAAGGGCAGTTCTTCCCCGACACCTACGTGTACAGCCGCGGCGTCAGCGACCTCACCGTGCTCAAGCGCGCGCATGCCGCCATGCAGCGCCGCCTGGTCAGCGTGTGGGCTGAACGGGCGAGCGACCTGCCGCTCAAGAGCATGGAACAGGCCTTGACCTTGGCCTCCATCATCGAAAAGGAAACCGGCACCGCGGCCGATCGGGGCCTGGTGGCCGGTGTGTTCATTAACCGGCTGCGCATCGGCATGCCCTTGCAGACCGACCCCACCGTGATCTACGGCCTGGGCGAAGCCTTCGATGGCAATCTGCGCAAGCGTGACCTGCAAACCGACACGCCCTACAACACCTATACCCGCGGCGGCCTGCCGCCCGGGCCGATTGCCATGCCCGGCATGGCCTCGTTGCGCGCCGCCGTGCAGCCCCAGCCGACCAAGGCCCTGTACTTCGTGGCGCGCGGTGACGGCAGCAGCGTGTTCAGCGAGAACCTGGCTGAGCATAACCGCGCCGTTAACCGGTACCAGCGGGGTGGGCCATGAGGCACCCTGTGTCAACCCCCGTGCAGCGGGCCGAGCGCCGGGCCGCCTCAAGCCGGCCCGCGATCCCCCCGGGGGATCGGCGCGTGTACTCACGCGACGAGGGGCAGTCATGAAGGCAGGGCAGTTCATCACCTTCGAGGGCATCGACGGTGCCGGCAAGTCGTCGCACATCGAAGCCGTGGCGCAGTGGTTGCGCGGCCAAGGCTGCGATGTGGTGTTGACGCGTGAGCCCGGCGGCACCCCCTTGGCCGAGCGCCTGCGCGAACTCGTGCTGCATGAACCCATGTGCGGGTTGACCGAGGCGTTGCTGGTGTTTGCAGCGCGACGCGACCACCTGGTGCAATACATCAACCCGGCCTTGTCACGCGGCGCCACCGTGCTGTGCGACCGTTTCACCGACGCCAGCTTTGCTTACCAGGGCGGTGGCCGCGGCGTCGAATGGCCCCGGCTGCAGCAGCTTGAAAACTGGGTGCAGCAGGGCGTTGAGCCGCAACTTACATTCTGGTTTGACCTGCCCGCAGCTGTGGCCGCGCAGCGCCGCGCAGCGGCGCGCCTGCCCGACCGTTTCGAGGCGCAGGACGAAGCCTTCTTCGAGCGTGTGCGCCTGGCCTACGTTCAGCGCAGCCTGGCCGACCCGGCACGCTTTGCACGCATCGATGCCGCAGCCCCGCGTGCCGCGGTGTGGGCGCAGATCGAAGGCGTGCTCGCGGCGCGTGGCCCATGGTGATCGGCCCATGAACGAGCCTTCGCCCATCGCCGGGCTGCCCTGGCTGGGCGCGCCGCTGCAGCAAGCGCTGCGCCAACGCCGCTCGCACGCCTTGCTGGTGCAGGCCGCAGCGGGCGATGGCGCCGTGCCGTTCGTGCTGGCCATGGCACAAGCACTGCTGTGTGAGGGTCACGCACCGCCCTGCGGCGAATGCACCGGCTGCCACCACGTGCTGGCACGTTCGCACCCCGATCTTTTCTTTCTGGTGCCGGCAGCCTTGGCCGCCAGCTTGAACCTGGTTGGGCCAGCGGACGCGGGCGCTGAAGAGGAGGGCGGCTCAAAGAAAAAGCCCAGCAAGCAGATCCAGGTGGGGGCGGCGCGGCTGGCCATTGAATGGGCGGGCAAGACATCGTCGCGCGGTGGCCTGAAGGTGTTGTTGATCCACCCTGGCGAAAGCATGAACCAGGCATCTGCCAGCGCGCTGCTCAAGACTTTGGAAGAACCTCCGGCCGGCGTGGTGATGCTGCTCAGCACGGCCGACGCCAGCTTGCTGCTGCCCACGGTGCGCAGCCGCTGCCAGGTCTTCGTGCTGCCGCCCGTGCCCCAGCCTGCGGCGCTGTCCTGGTTAACCGAACATGTGACTGACGACCCCGCCGTGCTGTTGGCCGCAGCCTCAGGCCGCCCGCTCGACGCCCTGGCGCTGGCGCAAGGCGGCGTCAGCGCGCGTGCCTGGGCCGGCTTGCCGGCGGCGATGGCGGCGGGCCAGGCGCAAGCCTTGGCGGGCTGGAGCATCATCGCGGCGGTGGATGCGCTGCAAAAGCTCTGTCATGACACATGGGCCTTGGCCGCCGGCGCATCGCCGCGCTACTTTGCCGCCCAGACCCTGCGCACAGGCGTGGCCATGCCGGCATTGGCCGCTTGGGCGCACAGCCTTGCCCGCGTGGCACGCCATGATGAACACCCGTGGAACGAGGGCCTGCTGATCGAGGCACTTGTGTGCGAGGCTCAACAAACCCTGGCACCGGCTGCGCCCGCAGCGGCGCCACGCGAGCGTGCGGTGGGTACACTCGCCCGGCCATGAATGACCGCGCCCCTCCTCGTTCACAACCCGGTGCACTGGCGCCCGCTTCGGGCAAACCCAGCGTCATCCAACTGGTGTTCCGTGAAAAGGGCGCGCTCTACGCTGCCTACATCCCCTTGCTTGCGGAAGGCGGCATCTTCGTGCCCACCACGCGGGAATACCGGCTGGGTGAAGACATCTACCTGCTGCTGAGCCTGCCCGAAGACCCGCAGCGCTACCCGGTGGCCGGCAAAGTGGCATGGTTGACGCCGGCCAATGCTTCCGGCGGGCGCACCCAGGGCGTCGGGGTGCGGTTCCCCGGCGACGAGAAGACCCGGCTGTTGAAGCTGAAGATCGAGGAAATGCTGGGCACGTCGATTCAATCGGCCAAGCCCACGCAAACCATCTGAGCCTGCCGCGTGGTGGGCAACTGACCATGTTCGTGGACTCGCATTGCCATCTGGCATTTCCTGAGCTGAGTGGCCGCATCGGGCCGATCTTGCAGGACATGCAGGCCGCGCAGGTGAACACAGCGCTGTGTATCTGCACCACGCTGGAAGAGTTCCCCCTGGTGCACCAGTTGGCGCTGGACCATCCACAGCTGTGGGCCAGCGCCGGTGTGCACCCCGACAACGAAGGCGTGGCCGAGCCCAGCCTGGATGACTTGCTGCGCCTGGCCGCCTTGCCCAGAGTGGTGGGCATCGGCGAGACGGGGCTCGACTACTACCGCTTGAATGGCCGCAGTCTCGACGACATGGCGTGGCAACGTGAGCGCTTTCGCATCCACATTCGGGCCGCGCGCGCCTGCGGCTTGCCGCTCATCGTGCACACGCGCCAGGCTGGCGCTGACACGCTTGCCTTGCTGCGCGAAGAGGGCGCCGGCGCGGTGCGCGGCGTGTTCCATTGCTTCACCGAAACGGCCGAGGTGGCCCGCGCGGCACTGGACATTGGCTTTGACATTTCGTTCTCGGGCATCCTGACGTTCAAGAACGCCGCCGAGCTGCGCGAGGTGGCCCGCATGGTGCCGCTTGAGCGCTGCCTGATCGAAACCGACAGCCCCTATCTGGCACCCGCGCCGCACCGGGGCAAAACCAATTCACCCGCGTTCGTGCCCTTTGTGGCCCGTGAGTTGGCAGCCGTCAAACAATGCAGCCTCGATGAACTGGCCGCCGCCACGAGCGCCAATTTCTATCGGCTCTTTACGCGGGCTGAGCCGCCTCCGGCACTGGTTTTATCATTATGAACAACTTGAAGTTCACGCTGTATCTCTTTATGGTGTTTTGGATTTCCGTTTCCGAAGCTGGTTCCTACGAAGACTTCTTCAAAGCTGTGAAGGCTGACGATGCCGCCACCGTGACGCAACTGCTGGCGCGCGGTTTCGACCCCAACTCGCCAAGTGAAGATGGCCAACTGGCCCTGTTCCTGGCCTTGCGTGAAGGCGCGGGCAAGGTTGTTGGCGCGCTGCTGCAAGCGCGCGGTGTCCGCGTCGATGCCGCCAACGCGGCTGGTGAGACGGCACTCATGATGGCCGCTCTGCGCGGCCAGGTGCCATGGTGCGCCAAGCTGATTGCCCAGGGTGCTGCGGTGAACCGAAGCGGCTGGACACCGTTGCACTACGCCGCCACCGGCCCCCATGCCCAGGCTGCGGCCCTTTTGCTCGAGCATGGCGCGCAAATCGATGCGCGCTCGCCCAACGGCAGCACGGCGCTGATGATGGCCGCGCGCTATGGCAGCGAAGACACGGTGGCGCTGTTGCTGACTCGCGGCGCGAACTCGCGGCTGCGCAACGAGCGCGACCTGGATGCGGCCGCCTTCGCCCGGCTCGGTGGGCGCGAAGTCTTGGCCGTAAAGCTTGAACAAAGCGCCAAGTAAGGCCTGTCTTTCATGTCGTGTGTCAGCCTGCTTCGGACAGGTTCAATGGGGTGCCCCTGACTGCGCGCGAGGGGTCGCACGCATAGAGTTGTTTCCAGGGAATTCCCCCATGGAGAACAAACGATGACCAGCACGCAACATGTTGACAACCCGTTCGCCTTGTTGATGGACCCGGATTCGGTGATCCGGGCGATGGAAAAGTCAGAGCGCCTGGAAACCCTGCATCGCCGCATCTGCCGGCCGCTTGATCGGCCCTTGCTGCCGAAAAAAGGCGATGAAGCGGCGGCTGCCGAAATGGATGACGAGGTGGAGGTTGCCGCCGCTGAGCTCGAAGATTCAGCACTAGGCCAGTAGCAAGTTGGGTTGGTATCGGGCTTCCCTCGACCGCGTCGCTTTTGGCGACGGTTTGAGCAACTTATTCAATGATGCGACAATGTATATTATGTAAAGTCAAATAACACTGTTGTGATCGCCGGAAGGACGCGGCGGCACCAGCGCGCACCCAGCCCGACTTGCATGCACCAAGAAAAAGCCCCTCACGGGGCTTTTCACTTGGCGGAGTCGGAGGGATTCGGTCACACCAGCGCGATCCCGGCCCGGCTTGCATGCCGGGCCATTCGAGTCCCCCACGTGATGTGCGCAGGCACATCAATCGACACCACCAAGAAAAAGCCCCTCACGGGGCTTTTCACTTGGCGGAGTCCGGTCACACCAGCGCGACCCCGGCCCGACTTGCATGCCGGGCCATTCGAACCCCTCGCGTGATGTGCGCAGGCACATCACTCGACACCACCAAGAAAAAAGCCCCTTGCGGGGCTTTTCACTTGGCGGAGTCGGAGGGATTCGAACCCTCGATGCAGGTTTTGCCCACATACTCCCTTAGCAGGGGAGCACCTTCGGCCACTCGGTCACGACTCCTGGCAACAGCG
>JAYUHT010000084.1:0-6907 GCA_043766725.1 Burkholderiales bacterium
GATCTCGCGCCAGTCGTAGTTGAAGGTGATGTTCGCTTCGGGGTCGGCCGACGCCAGGAATGCCAGACCCTCCATCACCTCGGCCATGATGGTCGAGCGCTGGGCCACGCTCAGATCGAACCCCGAGCTGCCGCGGTTGTAGATGACGTCGTCAGCGTTCACGCCCCAGATGCTGTTCGTCGACCCGACGGAAACCTGCTTCAGCCGGCCCGCGATCTGCTGCCACTGCGACCCCGTCCAGCGGTAGATCTCGTTGCCGGCGTTGACACCCCAGACCGCGCCGTCCGACCCCGCCGCGACGTGGATCAGCGCGCCAGCGATCTGATCCCACGACGAGCCGTTCCAGCGATAGATCTGGTTCGACGCGTTCACGCCCCACACGACGTTGGCAGCGCCTACCGCGATCTGCTTCAGCGCGCCGGACACACGCGTCCACGCCGAGCCGTTCCAGCGATAGATCTCGTCGCCGGCGTTCACGCCCCAAACGGTGCCGTCGGCCGCAGCCGAAACATGCTTCAGCCGCCCCGGCATCTGCTCCCATGCGCTGGCACTGCGGCGGTACACCTTGTCGTCGGCGTTCACGCCCCAGACGATGCTGGCGCTGCCGACCGAGACCTGCTTCAGCGCGCCGGGCACCTGGTTCCATTGACTGCCGGCACGCTGGTAGATGTTGTCGCTGGCGTTGACGCCCCAAACCGTTCCGTCGGCCGCGACCGACACGTGCTTCAGCGCGCCGGCAACCGGCACCCACGGCGCAGGCGGGCCCGACACCATGACGATGCCGACGGCAACCGAGCCGCGCAGCTCGACGCTCGTGGGTGTGTTCGTCGACCGGGTTCGAAGCGGCTTGTCGTCATCGTCGGGTTTGCCCGGCGGCTCGAAGCCCGGTGTGTCCCACGCGCGGATCACCGGGCGGGCGGCGCGTGCGCGCGGCTTGCGCTTCAAGTCGAGCGCACGCAGCAGCCTTTGCTCGAGCTCGCCGACCTTCGCCGGATCCACCGGCGGCGCATGCCGCAGTCGCGTTGATGCCACCTTCGGCGGCAATGCGGCGACGATGAGCCGGTCGGTCAACACGTGTCGAATCGAGCCGCCTTTGGCCTCGATCTCGGCGCGCGCCGCCACCAGGTCCTTGACCGACAGGATGACTTCGACTTCTTCCATGAACTGCTCCGGTGAAGACTGCGGCGCGAACCCTGTCAGCACGGCGCCGGCCGATGCCGACTCTGAACACTTGGGAACGGGCCACTTCCATTCCACGATCGCCACCGCGCGGGTTCAGCCGCTGAGGCGCGGCAAATATTAGATCGAAACCAGGCGAGTGTGAATCGTTCTGGTCGGTTGTCGCAGCGCGACTGGCCGGAAGCACGCGAGATTCAAGCCGCGGCCATGATCCGAGATCTCGTCTCCTTCACGACCGGCCTGACATGGCGCCGGTGGCGATGGTCTTCACTGCTGTACTTCCTACGACTTTTGTCGGCAGCGGTGCGATGCCATTGCGTGTAGAACTTTCGCGGCTGCGAGCGAACGATGTCATGACGCTCGCCTTTCGGCGCTCACTTGCGCACCGGCTTGCGCTTGGCGGGTTTGGCGACGACCTTGGCCGCGCTGGTCGGCTTGTTGCCGGCTTTGTTGGCGACGATGAATTGCTGCGCCGACAGCTCCAACGCCGGCACAGACTGCAACA
Organism: Burkholderiales bacterium; assembly: GCA_043766725.1. Taxonomy (GTDB): domain Bacteria; phylum Pseudomonadota; class Gammaproteobacteria; order Burkholderiales; family Burkholderiaceae_C; genus Rubrivivax. The sequence continues at coordinate 1,685 of JAYUHT010000084.1, forward strand.
GCTTGGCCAGTTCCAGCGTCTTCTTGTTCGACTGTTCGAGCATCTGCGAGAACTCCCGCACCCCTGCGGCCAGACCGGTGGCCACGGCCTTGGCCGCGTCGGCCTCGGCCACGCCTGCGGCCTTGTCGGCGTGTTCGTTTTGCAGGGTGATCAGTTCGCGCACCACCGCGCCCATCATGATCTGTTCGAGCACATCGATCGGCGGGCAGGTGAAGCACGGGTCGGGGCGCGGCAGGAAGAAGCGCTCGCGCCAGACTGGCGTGAAGCGGTCGTGCAGCCAGGTGCGCACCGTGCATTGGCCGGCCATGCGCCCAATGGCGTCGAGCGCAAAGCCGCCAAGCACCCAGACGGGCAGCTTCGCATCCAGCTTCTCAACCAGCGGGTACAGGAAGACGATGCGCCAGGTGGCGCGGAAGAAGAGCTGGTCTTGCCGCGCGGGGGCATTCAGCCACATGGCCACGTTGCGGAAGTAGTTCTTGATCTTGTCGTACTCGGCGCGCCCGGCCGCCGAATAGAGGAAGCCTTGCGCCTTGGCGCTGCCCGGCGACACGGGGTCGACCGCGTCTTCGCCCACACCGGTGGGCCGGCCGATCAGGTTGACGTCAAACCAGTGGTGCCAGGTGGAATCCACCGCTACACGGCCAACGCCGCTGGCATGGCCGTTGTACGCACCGATCACACCAATGCGCTTGCTGTTGCAGGCACCCTTGTTCGTGTCTTGCGCAGCCACTCGCGCCGAGACACCCGCCGTGGCCACCACATGGGCCTTTTCGCGCAGGCCCGAGCCGTCGGTGCGCGGCGGAAATTCAGGCTTGTTGACGAAGCCGGGAAAGGTGAAGGTGTTGGTCAACGACACCGGCTCGATCACCTCGCCCTCGTGCGGGTGATCGGGCAGCACCTTGATGATGCCGCTCGTGCCGCACAGCAGCGGATGCGGCGCCGATCGCTCCCAGAACACAGCGTAGCTCGGCAACGCAAACATCGTGGGCTCAATCGGCATCGGCTGGTCGTCAGACTCGTCGCTGAACTGGTAGATGCCATCGGTGCCAGGCAACAGCGTGTCGTGACGGTTCGGGCCAGTGTTGGACGGCACGCCCTGTGCCGCTGTCCAGCGGCGCATGGCACGCACGCGCGGAATGCGCGAGCACAGGCTGGCCCCGAGGTCGGCATGGTCACCGGTGGCGAAGACACCGCCCTGGCGCTCATCCATCCAGCGCGCCACGATCGCCAGTTCTGCGTCGCTCAAGCGCTGCACGTCAGCCTCGTTGTTGCGCGCGCCAAAGAACCACACCTGGTCGTAGGTGTTGATGTCGAACCCGGCCTGCGTGAAGCGAAAGGTCTCGACATCGGCCGCGCCGAGCGGGTCGGTCTGGCGGTGCGCCTTGGTGATGTCGAACTTGACCCAGGGCTCGGGGTTGTTCGTCAACGCATCCACCACCGCCGACAAGCTGAAGTACAGCCGGCCGTACGTGATGTTCAGGAAATTGCCCGGGTAGCCGTCAGCCACCATGAGGATCTTGATGCGAACGGGTGGCGGAAAGTATTTCAGCTGCAGCTCGCCACGGTGAATGGCCGTGAAGCGTGCGGCGTTGAATTCGAAGTCGGTGGCGAAGTCTTTGCGGTCCATGGTGGGCCCCTCGGTGATGCAACTGCGCACATTGCGCCACGAGGTTTTAACTTCAGCGTGCACACCATGCATCACCAAACTCGATGACGCTGCACCGGCGCTGCGCAGCGCAAAACATCAGATTGCACAGGACTGCGCGGCGCTGACCTTGCGACTGGCGCGCGTTGACTGGCCCACGTTAAAGGGCCATCGCATCAGGGCTTGTGCAGCGCGCTGCAACGCGCGGCCGGCATGAGGCCGCGTGCAACAAGCAGACAGGCTGCGCCGGCGCGGGCTTCACAGCCGGCGCCGGCGGCACGAAAGTGCCCCGCTGTCGCAGCTTGTGCGCCGGGCGCCATGGGCGCTTCGGGCAGACTGCAGCAGCGGGGTGGGTTAGCAGCAGGTGCCGGGGCGTGCGCCGCCGGACAGCCGCGCCACGCCAGTCGAATGCCTGGCGTGGCCGTGAGGATGGATCAGGCTGCTCAGGCCTGCGCACCCGCTTGCGGGCGGCGACGGCGCGCCACGAAAACCATGGCGCCCAGCCCGGCCAACATCATCATGTACGTCTCGGGTTCCGGCACAGCGGTCACGCCGATCACCATGTCGTCATAGTCCTGGTCTCGGCCGGCACCGGTGTCGCTGAAGCCCAGCACATAGTCGTAGCCGCTCGTGCCGCCGCTGAAGATGGCAAACGTGGGCTCGGCGTTGCCGCCAAAGCCGTTCTGCACAACGATGCCGCTGAGTGTGGACTTGAAGTTGAAGTCAAGCAGCCCGTTCGCAACCTGGTACGAATTCGTGCCAACCGCCGAAGCCGTGGTCATGGTCTGAGTCGAACCACCCAGATTGAAGAAGGTGTTCGTCGCAGCGGCCTCCTTGCCCAGGTAGGTGTACTTAACCGGGCCAGGGCCGCCAACGGTGCTGAGCGAACCGATGAACCCGTTGGTGGCGCTGAAGCCAGGGATCACGACGTCGAACGTTGCGTTCGGTGCGCCGGGGGTGATGTTGGTGTTGCCACCAATGGCAGGCGTTGCGACGATGGTCATGGCCGACGCCGAAAAGGCCAGTGAAGCCAGGGCCAGTGCAGAGATCACGTGTTTCATAAGGTACTCCCTAAGGACAAGTTGCGTGGATTGCTGTCATGCGCATGAAGCGGCAATGGCGCCGCGTCAGAGATGTACGTTAGGGGGTAGACCCATGTATAGACATCCCCGCGGATGAAGGATCACCGGGCAAACCGTGTTGCAAACGCCACGAACTTGTGCGGTTCGAGCACTTATCGCAGGCCGCACCCAGCGTCATCATGGGTCGTGCGAGCTCGATTGAGCGGTGTGCGACCCTGCGCCGCCCGGCGCGGCGAGCGATGCGATCGCGCGCCGCGACTTTCTTCACAGAATCATCGCTGCCTGTCTAGTCAATCGCCCTACACAGGCACAGGCCAATGGCGGCGTCACCGCACTCGCCACCGCCTCGCACCAAGACCGCTGCGGGCGCGGGCCAGCATCACGACGGCGGGCTCACCGCCAACACGACATTGCCCATCGTGTGCCCCGCCTCAACCGCCTCGTGCGCCTGCACGGCCTGTGCCAGCGGCAGGCGCAGGGCGATGTTGTGCGCCAGCTGGTCGCGGGCCAGCAGGCGTTGTAGAGCCGCCTGCGCGCGGGCACGGTCGGCATCGGCGAGGTGGTAGACCATGAAGAACTTGAGCTGGATGTTCTTGGCCAGCAAGACCGGGAACGGCAGATTCAGCGGCTGCGGGCTGCTGCCATAACCCACCACCTCGCCGCCCGGGCGCAGCATCTCCAGATCCATGGCGCCGTTGACAGCGATGTCCAGCTCGATGATTCGATCCACGCCCTGGCCGTGCGTGAGGTCGCGCACCCGCTCGGCCACGGCTTCGGCCTTGTAGTTGACGACATCGTCAGCGCCGGCTGTGCGCGCCAAAGCGGCCTTCGCTTCACTGCTAACCGTACTGATCACCCTGGCCGCGCCCAAGCGGCTGGCCAGCTGCACGGCGTAGTGCCCCACCGCCCCGGCGCCGCCGGCCACCAGCACGGTCTTGCCGGCCACGCCGCCGTCCATCAACACCGCATGCAACGCGGTCAGGGCCGGTATGCCCAGACAGGCGCCAGCCTCACCTGAAACGTTATCTGGCAGCGGCACGGCCTGGCGCTGCGGCAGGCAGATGAACTCGGCGGCGCTGCCGAAGGGCCGGCCCCAGGCGGCGTTCCACAGCCACACGCGCTGGCCCACGCGCTGCGCGGCCACGCCTTCGCCCACGGCGTCGATCGCGCCCATGCCGTCGCTGTGCGGAATGATGCGTGCAAATGGCAGCACGCGGCTGCGCAGGCCGGCACGCGACTTCACATCTGATGGGTTGACGCCGCTCCACTGCACCCGCACCCGCACCTCGCCGGGGGCGGGTGTGGGGTCGGGCAGGACGGCAAATTGCAGCACTTCGCTGGCGGGGCCAACTTGTTCGTAAAAGACGGCTCGCATGGGTGTCTCCTCATGACTAATATCAATCGTTGCTGGAGTTTCGCGCCCACACCAGCAACAGGTTATTGGCCGGCATGGCGATGCGTTCGCGCAGGTGCAGGCCCGCACTGCCCGCCTGCGCCGCCACGTCAGCCAGCATGCGCAGGCCCCACTGTGGGTTGCGCTCGCGCAGGTCGGTGTCGAACACCTCGTTGCTGGGCGCGATGGTTTCGCCGTCGACCCAGTAGGGGCCGTAGGTCAACAACAAGCCGGTGGGCTGGAGGTGGCGCGCCGCACCTTGCATCAAGGCCGCACAGGTGGCCCAGGGTGAGATGTGCAGCAGGTTGGCGCTGAAGATCAGGTCAAGCTCTTGCGGCACGCCTGGCCAGCGTGCGGCCAACACGTCGAGGTGCAGCGCCGGCAGCACATTGGGCAGTTCGGCACACCAGGCGGTGATGGAAGGCAAGGCCTGCGTTTCAACCTCACTGGGTTGCCAGCGCCAACCGGGCAGGCCGGCGGCAAAGTGCGCCGCATGCTGGCCGCTGCCAGCTGCGATCTCCAGTGCCAGACCGCGCGGCGGCAGCAAGCGGCGCAGTTCATCCAGGATGGGGCCGCGATTGCGTTCGGCGGCGGGGCTGTAACGGTGGGGCGAATGAGGGCGCATGGCTCGATGATGCCTTGCGTGCCGGGCCCTGCCGCGCTGACTGAAAGCGGCGGCCACCACGGCTGATGCGCCGGATCATGCGGCGCGCCAGTGCAGCAATGAAAAGGGTCTGTCCGCTTCAGCGTGATGCTCAACCACACCCTGCACTGCCGCGCCGATGGCCACCGCTTGCAGCGGGTCGCCCAACAAGTTGCCCAGCATGCGCAGGCCACCGGCATGGGGCAGCTCCACCAGCACGGCCAGATAGGGGCCGTGCAGCTTCAAGGCCGGGTGCACCGGGTGCCAGACACGCTCCCAACTGAAGACACGGCCCTGTGCTTCAACCTCCACCCACGCCGGCTCCCAGGCGTGGCAGTGGTGGCACAACCACTCGCCGCCGAACTGCCAGGTGGCACAGGCGGCGCAGCGCTGCACGCGCAGCACGCCTTGGCGCAGGCCGGCCCAGTACGGCGCGGCCACGCCCTCGTCATCAAGCGGT
>JAYUHT010000085.1:0-18076 GCA_043766725.1 Burkholderiales bacterium
GCCCACCTTCGCGCCAGTGGCTGGCGCTGCCAGCCTGGCGTTTTCGGGCGGCAGCATCGCGGCCGGTGGTAGCTGCACCGTGCGGGTGGATGTCACCGCGCCGAGCTCGGGCAACTACGCCAACACGGCCAGCGGCGTGGTCACCACGCAAACCGGCGCAGCCACCGGTGCGGCCAGCAACACCGCCACGCTGATGGTGATGACGCCGCCGACCATCGCCAAGTCGTTCGCGCCCAGCCCGGTGATCCCGAACGGCCCGAGCGTGCTGACAATCACGCTGAGCAACCCGGCCGCCAACGGCGGCAACGACATCACCGGTGCCACCTTCACCGACCTGTTCCCGACCACACCGGGCACGATGACGCTGGCCGACACAACCATCACCAACGGTTGCGGCGGCACCCTGAGCGACGCTGGTGGCGCAGCGTTGGCCGCAGGCAGTACGGCGGTCAAACTGCTCGGCGGCACGGTGCCGAACGGCGGCAGTTGCGTCATCAAAGTCAACGTCAAAGCAGCCACGGCCGGCACCTACAACAACACCACCGGCGTCATCAGCAGCGCCAATGCGGGTGCCGGTGTGGTCAGCAACACCGCCAGTCTGGTGGTCAGCAGCTTGGTCGCGCCGAGCATCGCGAAAGACTTCTCGCCGTCGCCGATCGCGGTCAACGCCACTTCGACGCTGACCTTCACGATCACGAATCCGAACCCGACCACCGCGCTGACCGGCGTGGCCTTCGGTGACACATTCCCGACCAATCCGGGCGCGATGACGGTGGCTGCCACGCCCACAGCCAGCACCACAGGCTGCGGCACGCCAACGTTTGCGCCGGCGGCGAATGCGGTATCGCTCGCCTTCTCGGCCGGCACCATCGCGGCCGGCGGCACCTGCACGGTGAAGGTCAACATCACCGTGAACGCAGTCGGTGCCTACACCAACGTGAGCGGCGCGGTCACTGCCACCGGCCCGAGCGCGTTGACGGGCAACACCGCCACTGCCGGCATTTCGACGTTGGCGCAGCCGGTGGCTACCAAGACCTTCAGCCCGGCCACCATCGGCGCGGGCGGCAGCTCGACAGTGACGATCGAGATCGTCAACCCGAACGGCCCGCTGACGATCACCGGCGTTGGCCTGACCGACCTGTTGCCCACCACGCCCGGCGCGATGACCGTGGCGGCGGTGCCGAATGCGTCAGCCGTCGGCTGCGGCGCACCGGCGTTTGCGCCGGTGGCAGGTGCGGCGTCGGTGACTTTCGCCAACGGCACCATCGTCGGTGGTGTCGTGTGCACGATCCGCTTCAGCGTGACGGCGTCGGCGCTCGGCAGCTACAGCAACTCGACCGGCGCGATCGCCAGCGCCAATGCCGGCCAGGGCGTGGCTGACACCGACACGCTGACGGTGGCGGCGACCGCGCCAGTCAGCATCGGCAAAAGTTTTCTGACCAGACCGATGGCGGCCAACGTGCCGGCCAAGCTGCGCTTCACGCTGATCAACCCGAACACGAGCACCGCACTGGCCGGCGTGGCCTTCAGCGACACCCTGCCGACATCGCCGGGCGCGATGGTGGTGGGCGCCACGCCGGGTGCCAGCAGCTCGGGCTGCGGCGCGCCGACATTTGCACCCGCCGCAGGCGCGGCGTCGGTGTCGTTCAGTGGCGGCAGCATCCCGGCCGGCGGCACTTGCACGGTGGATGTGAACGTGGTGGCGCCTGCGGCAGGCACTTACGCCAACACCACCAGCAGCGTCACATCCACCACGCCCGCGACCACCGGCGCCGCCGCACTGGCCAACGTCGACGTGCTGGCCGCGCCGATCATCAGCAAGACCTTTTTGACCTCGCCGGTGGCGGTGAACGTGCCGACCACTTTGCGCTTCGACATTGCCAACCCGAACGGCCTGGCGCTGGCCAACCTGTCGTTCACCGACCTGCTGCCCACCGCGCCGGGCGCGATGGTGGTCGCTGCGGTGCCGAACGCCAGCACCAGCGGCTGCGGCTCGCCCAGCTTCACGCCGAGCGCGGGTGCCGCGTCGCTCGCCTTCAGCACCGCGTCGGTCGCGGCGGGCGCGACCTGCCGTGTCAGCGTCGACGTGGTGGTGCCCACGCTGGGCAGCTATGTCAATACCAGCAGCACGATCACGTCGACCAACGGCGGCACCGGCAACACGGCCAACGCTACGCTGACTGCGGTAGCCTTGAACGTGCCGACGCTGACCAAGAGCTTCGCCAGCAACGGGCCGATCGCGCCCGGAACGCCGAATGCACTGACGCTCACGCTGGGCAACAGCAATGCCAGCGCCATCACGCTGAGCGCGGCGCTGGTCGACAACCTGCCCGTCGGCATGCTGGTCGCCAGCCCGGCCAACAGCAACGGCACCTGCGCCGGCGTGACCGCGACACCGGGCGACACGAAAATTACGCTGGCCAACGGCAGCAGCATTCCGGCGGGCGGCTGCACGGTGGTTGCGAACGTGTTGGCCAGCACCGGCGGCACCTTCACCAACACGCTGGCTGCAGGTGCCTTGGGCACGAGCGCGGGCAGCAACGCTGCGCCCGCCAGCGCCAGCTTCAGCGTGACGTTTGCGCCAGCGGCCACCAAGTCGTTCACGCCCGCCACGGTGGCGGTGGGGGCGACCTCGGTGTTGAAGGTCACGCTGGCCAACTCGAACGCGAGCACTGCCGTCAGCGGCGCGGCCTTCACTGACAGCTACCCGAGCGGCCTGGTCAACACCGGCACACCGCTTGCGGCGATCAGCGGCGCGGGTTGCAGCGGCACGGTCACCGGCGCGGCCAACGGCAGCTCGCTGTCACTTTCGGGCGGCGTGATTCCGGCTGGCGGCACTTGTGACATCACCATCAACGTGACGAGTGCCACTGCAGGCAGTTACCTGAACAGCAGCGGCGCGATCAGCTCCAGCAACGTCGGCACCGGCAACGCGTCGAGCGCGACCTTGACGGTGTCGGTCGGCTCGCCACTCGCGGTCACCAAATCGTTCACCGCCAGCGCAGTAGCACCGGGGGCGACTTCGGTGCTGCGCATTCGCCTGACGAATCCGAACGGCGTGGCCATCACCGGCGCCACCTTCACCGACGCCTACCCGAGCGGCCTGGTCAACACCGCCACGCCGGCCGGCGTCATCACCGGCGCGGGCTGTACCGGCTCGGTGACGGCGGCTGTCAACGGCACATCGCTGGCACTGTCGGCGGGCAGCATTCCGGCCGGGAGTTATTGCGATATCACCGCCAACGTGACCAGCGCCACGCCCGGCAGCTACGCCAACAACAGCGGCACGGTGGCGACCAGCAACGGCGGCACGGCGGCATCGAGCAGCGCCACGCTGGTGGTGTTGTCGCCGCCCACGGTGGCGAAAAGTTTTGCACCGTCGGCGGTGTCGGTGGGCAGCACCTCGGTGCTGAGGATCACCGTCACGAATGCCAATGCGAGCACCGCCTTGGCCGGTGTGGCCTTCACCGACACCTACCCGGCCGGCCTGGTCAACACCGCCACGCCAGCCGGTGCCATCAGCGGTGCCGGTTGCAGCGGCACGGTCACGGCAGCGGCCAGCGGCACCTCGCTGGCCTTGAGCGCAGGCAGCGTGCCGGCAGGCGGCAGTTGCGACATCACGGTCAACGTCAGCAGCGCCAGCGCCGCGACCTACAACAACAGCAGCGGCCCGGTGAGCAGCACCAATGCGGGCACCGGTGCGGCGTCGATCGGCACGTTGAACGTGGTCAGCGGGCCGGCGCCGTTGACGGTGCTCAAAGCGTTCACGCCCGCGTCGATCGGCAGCAACGACACGACGCTGCTGAAGATCACCTTGCAAAACCCGAACGCGACGGCGGTGACCGGCGCGGCCTTCACCGACACCTACCCCTTCGCGATGTTCAACACCGCTGCGCCCGGCGCGCTCATCAGCGGCGCCGGTTGTACCGGCAGCGTCAGCGCAGCGGCCAATGGCAGCGCGCTTGCGTTGAGCGCGGGCAACGTGCCTGCGAGCAGCAGTTGCGACATCACGGTCAGCGTCACCAGTGCGGCGGCCAACACCTACGTCAACAGCACGGGCGCGGTGACCACCACCAACGCCGGCACCAGCACATCGGTGAACGGCACGCTGGTGGTGCTGGGTCACATCACCGCGCTCAAGATCTTCACGCCGACCTCGGTGGTGGCGGGCAGTGCGTCGGTGCTGAAAATCACGCTGAGCAACCCGAACACGGTGGCGCTCACCGGCGTCGCCTTCAACGACGCCTACCCGAGCGGGCTGGTCAACACCGGCAGCCCGGCTGGTGCGATCAGCGGCGTCGGTTGCAGCGGTACCGTCACTGCAGCGGCCAACGGCACCGCGCTGGTGTTGAGCGGCGGCACGGTGCCGGCCAGCGGCAGTTGCGACATCACTGCCAACGTGACGAGTGCGACCGCAGGCAGCTACGCCAACAACAGCGGCGCGATCAGTACCGCCAACGCCGGGGCCGGCGCAGCGGCGGGCGCGACGTTGACCGTCTCCGCCATTGAGCCGCCGCCTGCGCCGCTGGTGAGCAAGGTCTTCACGCCCAACTCAATCGGCCCCAACGGCACGACGCAGTTGAAGATCACGCTGGCCAACGTCAACGCCTTCGCGCTCAGCAGCGCGGCCTTCACCGACACCTACCCGGCATCGATGTTCAACACCGCCACGCCGGGCGCTGTCATCAGCGGCAGTGCCGGTTGCAGCGGCACGGTCACGGCGGCGGCCAACGGCACTTCTCTCGCACTCAGCGGCGGCAACCTGCCGGCCAACGGAACTTGCGACATCACCGTCAGCGTCAACGCGACCGCGGCGGGCGTTTACGTCAACAGCAGTGGCCCGGTCGCCACCGCCCAAGCGCCGAACGCCACGGCCGCCAACGGCACGCTGACGGTGCTGGGCAACCTGACGGTGCAAAAGGTGTTCACGCCGAGCTTGGTGGCGGTGAACACGGCCTCGGTGCTGAAGGTCACCCTGAGCAACCCGAACGGGGTGGCATTGACCGGCGTGGCGTTCAACGACGCCTACCCGAGCGGGCTGGTCAACACCGGCACCCCGTCGGGCACGATCAGCGGCGCCGGGTGCAGCGGCACCGTCACGGCAGCGGCGAATGGCAGCGCATTGGCACTCAGCGGCGGCAGCGTGCCGGCCGGCAGCAGTTGCGACATCAGCGCCAATGTGACGAGTGCCACGGTGGGCAGCTATGTCAACAACACAGGCGCGGTGAGCACGGGCAATGCGGGCGATGGTGCATCGTCTGGCGCGACGCTCACGGTCACGGCGTCGCTGCAAGCGCCCGGCGCGTCGAAGATTTTCACGCCCGCCGTCATCCTGACTGGCGACAACTCGCTGCTGCGGGTGACGATCACCAACCCGAATGCGGTGGCCATCACGGGTGCGGCGTTCAGCGACAACTATCCCGCCACGCTGTCCAACACCGGCACTGCCGCGTTCAACGCCGCCAGCACGCTGGCGGGCTGCACCGGCACCGTCACCGGCGCGGCCGGCACCACCTCGCTGGCGCTGACGAACGGCAGCATCCCGGCCAGCGTGAGCTGCATGATCGACGTCAACGTGAGCAGCAACTCCGCCACACCGGTGCTGCTCACGAATCCGGCTTTCAGTGTGAGCACAACCAACAGCCCGAGCGGCAACGCCGCTGCCGCAAACCTGCAAGTGCTGGTGCGTCCGACGATCACCAAAGCCTTCGCGCCGAACACGGTGCTGGTGGGCGCGTCGTCGATCCTGAGCCTGGTGATCACCAACCCGAACCCGATGCCGTTGAGCGCGCTGGCGTTCACCGACACCTTCCCTGCCGGGCTGTCTGTAGCGAGCGCACCGAACGCGGTGAACGGCTGCGGCGGCACGTTCAGCGCTTCGGCGGGTGCCAGCAGCATCGCCCTCACCGGCGGCGGCCTGCCGGCCAACCAAAACTGCACGCTCAGCGTGGACGTTGGCAGCGCGGTGACCGGTGCCTACAGCAACACCTCGGGCGGTGTTTCCAGCTTCGAGACCGGCGCGGCCGGCGCACCCAGCAACACGGCGCTGCTGACGGTGAACGCAGCCGCCGGCGTGCAACTGTCAGGCTTCGTCTATGCAGACGCGAACCACAACCTGCAACGCGACGGGGGCGAGGCGGGCACAGGCCTCGCGCTGTACGCCAAGCTGGTGGCCGCGTCTTCATCCGCCGGGCCGGCACTGCAAGCGCTGCCGGTCGACAGTGCCACCGGTGCCTACCTCTTCGCCAGCGTGTCGCCGGGCGAGTACTTCATCGTCATCGACGACAACGCCGTACTGGCCGACGTGACGCCCACGGTGTCTGCCACCTGGACCGGCACCGAAGCCGCCGACCAGGTGCGGCGCAACGTGGTGGTCGCGGCGGTTGACTTGACGAATCTCAACTTCGGCCTCTTCAACGGCAACCTCGCCACCGGCCGCGTGTTCCGCGACAACGGCAGCGGCGGCGGCACGCCCAACAACGCCGTGCAGGACGGCACCGAGACCGGCATCGCGGTGGTCCCGGTGCGCCTCACCAATGCGGCCGGCACGGTGGCGTACGACAGCACCACCACTGACGCCGCAGGCAACTACCGGCTGTGGATTTCCGCCGCGTTGAACGGCAGCGCTCTGCGCGTGGTGGAAGACAACCCGAGCGGCCTGCGCTCGGTGGGTGGGTCGGTGGGCGGCAACGCGGGCGTCAGCTACGACCGTGTCACCGACGCCTTCGCGTTCACCTACACAGCTGGCGGCATCACCGCAAACCTGAACTTCGCCGACGTGGCGGTCGAGACGCTGGTGGGTGGTCAGCAACGCACTGCTGCACCGGGCGAGGCGGTGTTCTACGCCCACACTTTCACCCTGGGCAGCGGCGGCAGCGTGGCGTTCGTTGCCGCCAGCAGCGCCGGTTGGCCGCAGACCCTGCTGCGCGACGCCAACTGCAACGGCGTGCTCGATGCCGGTGAAGGCGTCGTCAGCGCGGCCATTGCCACCACGGCCGCCGCGCCGGTGTGCGTGATCGTCAAGGTGTCCGTGCCGGCCGGCGCGGCGGTGGGCGCGCAAAACCAAACCACGTTGCAGGCGCTGCTCAGCTACGCCAATGCCAGCCCGCCGCTGACCGTGACGCTTGTGAATGAAGACTTGACGACCGTGGGTGGCGCTGGCGGCGCCGGCCTGTCGCTGGTGAAAAGTCAGGACAACGCCACGCCGCTGCCAGGCGGGCGCATCGTCTACACCATCACCTACACCAACCAGGGCAGCAGCGTGATCACGTCGATCCGCATCAACGACGGCGCGCCCGCATTCACCCGCTTTTTCAGCGCCACCTGCCTGCCGCCATTGGCCGCGGGGCTCAGCGCATGCAGCGTCAGCGCCAGCCCAGCCGTCGGCGCAACCGGGGCCATCGAGTGGACTTTGAGTGGCGCCTTGTTGCCCAGCGCTTCGGGCCAGGTCAGCTTCGCGGTTGATGTGGTGGCCGGGCCGTGACGCGGTAGCGGCTGTCGCGGCGGCGAGCGCGGCAACGGCGGTGCTGCTTACCGCTCATATCAGTACTTACGGTTGGGGGGCGCAAAGTACAAGTTGAGCGGCGTCAGCGGCACCGGTCACACATTCAAGCAGCGTCTTGGCACTGGCAGCCTCGGCCGTTGCTACTTGACTTCTGCTCGCCCCAGCTTGAAGCGGGCCGCCAACAGACAGCGTTGAGAACGGTGCCATGCCGATGCCTCTGCCATCGGGGCTGATTGACGCCATCTGCCGGGCATTGATTCGTGCCTGCGCGCCTGCGGCAATGAAGGACAGCGCGCTCAATGCGGCATTCTTCATCGCAGTGGCGTTGCCTTCAGCGGTATGTCGGGTGGCGGCAGCGTCCAAAGTTTCAGCCGCCAGGCGCAAGTGCTCAGCTGATCTTTCCTTGCTGCCTCTGCGCAGCTCGCGAACACCGGCAAAGTACTGCGCGCGACCATACGCCTGTACTGCCCTCGCGCTCTCATCTGCCCGTTGCGGGACAGCACCGGAATCCAGCAACAGGTTGGCCTGCTCGGTTTTCGCCCGCTCCGATGCGTGCATCAGCGCGTTCCAGCCGTTTGCGTCGACCTTGGCCACATCGACGTTTCGGTCGAGCAGTGCGCGCACGACCGCGGGCTGTTCGAGTCGCGCCGCAAACATCAAGGCGGTCATGCCGAAGTGCTCATTGCCCCACAACCGATGCCCAGGCATGAAGTTGTTCTTGGCCGTCGACAAATCAGGCGGCACGCCAAGGCCCAGCAAGTACGAAGCCACCTCGGTTGCATCGGGGCTGTCGAAGGCCAAGGCAGCGTGCAGGAGCGAGTAGCCCGCCACGTTCACGGCGGTGACGGACTCGCCGCTCGTGATCAATAGTCGCAGCGTTTCCAGACGCCGGCGCGGCGAGCCGGGGTGGGGCACACCCACCGCGGCGAAGTGTGCCGCCGTACCCCCGTCTCGGTCTCGCGTTCCAGTCTTCGCGCCCTTTTGCAAGAGTTCACGCACCAGTTCGGCGTCGCCATGCGCCGCTGCATACATCAGCGGTGTGGCTCTGAGGGGTGGCGTGGTCTGGTTGGCGTCGTAGCCGTCCTTGCGGATGATCTCGCGCGCCTTGTCCAGCCGCCCAGCCGCCAAGTCCCAACTGTTTGTCGTGCCGCAACCGGCATTCAGAAGCAGGGCAAAGGGGGCGAGTGTTGCGAGCAACCTCGACCGCCACGGTGATGATGGGATGGGCATGAGGGCACCTGGTTGTTGATCCAGCGGCGCGTTGCATCTCGTGGCGAAGCGGTCAACGCGGCCAGCGCTGCGCGATGCCTTCGAGCAAGAGCTTCAGGTTCTCGCGCACGCTCAGGCCCCCGGCCTCGACGTTGGCGGCGTGCCCGCCAAAGTTGGTGGAGCCGGCTTCCGCGCGAATCGCCTCGCGCCAGACGGTGTTGCCGCTTGCCCGATCCAGGAACTCGTAGTTGATGGTCACATCGCGGCGAAATTCCAAGGCCGTCAGGCTGCGGAACCGGGTGATGGTTTGCGACACGATGGTCGTGCGCAGATCGAGGTCACTTTCACCGCCTGCGCTGGTGGCGCGAAAGACGTTGCCCTTGGTGAGGGCGATGATGAGCGCTTCGCGGAGTTGGTCACCGGTCACTGGCGCCACCAGTGAAGACGCGGGGTTGGCAATTTCCAGCACGCGAACGCTGCGGTTGATCGGCGCAGCGTTGGTTGCCGCGGCTGGCGGCACCATCGACGACACGCTGATGCCGGCGCAGCCTGCAAGCGCTGTCACCACGCAAGAGACCGCCGCCATTGCGCTTCGGCGCGTCAATGGCTGGTGATTGGTCGCCATGTCAGGCAACAACCGTGAAAGGTCTACGGGCGCTCTGATGACATCGCTGGCATCACTGCTTCGCTTCATGACTTGCTCCCCGTGTTGTCAATTCAGTCACTTGCCTGCGTTCGCGAAAGCAAGGTCGCGCAAGAGCAATTGCACCGACTCGCGGCCCGCCAGCACCTCGGGCTTCATCGGGTCGCCGCCGCCGTGAATCACGTTCGAACGCACCAGCGTGGCCTGTTCCAGGTCGAACAGCGCGGCCACCATCTGGCGCTTGTCCACCGGCCCGCCGGGAACAAAGACCACGCTGTAGCTCATGCCACCGGCGGTGAAGAGGGGGCCGGCAGCCACCGACAGCGCCAGGCCGGCGGCGAACCGGGCCACGCCCAACGTTGCGGCCTTGCCGGAAGACAAGCTGTGCCCGGTGACCCCGACATAGATCAGGCTCGAACGGCCGCTGCGCTGCGCCACGACGGCGGCGGCCTGGCGCACGTTGCCCGGTGCTTCCGCGCCCGCCCTCGCATCCGCAGGCGCGCTGCTCGCGCTGGCTGGCGGCGCGGCTGCCGCCAGGCTGCGCCGGAACACGTAGGTCGACAGCGTATGAAGCGCGCCCAGGTATTCGGCGTCACTGGCAAGTTCGGGTGCGATCCAGGCCGGCTGCGGCCGCAGCGACACGTCTGCGTCAATCGCCTCGGCCACGCGCTTGGGCGCATTCGCCTCGTCGTGCAAGGCGCCGCAGACAAAGGGGATCAGCTGCGTGCGAATGCGCACGTCGCTGGCATCGAAGTACTGGGCCGTGGCCGCCATCAGGGCTTGCGCGCCCTGCCTGGCATTGCTGACCACGAAATAGTCGCCTTCGACCAAGGGGCTGTGGTTCAAGCAAACGTCCACGACGAGCAGCGTGCCCGCAGCGCCGGCGGCTGAGGCATGGGCCACCAGGCGGCGGCTCGTTGGCGGCGCGGCCGTGCTGCATGCCGCGAGCAGCAGCACCATGACAAGTTTCAGCAGGTGGCCTTTGCGCATGACGGGTCTCTTGTCAGCGGCCAAGGTCGGGGTCCATCTGGCGGTCAGCCGGCAAGCGTTGGCGGCGGCGGGCTCAGGGGCTGCGCAGGGGGTGGCGGTTGTGGCGCCTTGGGCTGCGGCGCGAAACCTTGCTCCTTCATGCATGCTTCGAGTTCACGATCGCCGTAGATGGCGAACATCAGCGTGTTGGTCAACATCGTGACCGTGGACTGGTGTAACTGGGCACTCTGGTAACTCTCGCGGCGGTAGGTGTTGGTCGCCGGCGGCATGGCCGCTGCCGTGCGTGCGTTTTCCTTGGTGCGCTGCGCGGCGGCCTGGGTGCGGCAGCGGGCGAGTGCGGCGTCGAGCTCGGCCTGGGGCCGGCCGTTCAGCGGCCAGCTCGGCGGCGTGGCACAGCCGCTCAGCAGCGCAAGCGACAGGGCCGCGGCGGTGCGCGGCCTTGCGCGCTGCCGCCCTAGAACGGCACGGGACATGATGTCGTCGTTGGCTTGGCGCACAGCGCATAGCCCAGGACCAGGCTGCTTTGGAACCGCTTGCAGGAGAGGCCAGGATCGCATTGGGGCGCGGCAGACCGGCACGCCTGGCAGTCCCCGCCTTCACCGTCGCCGCCGCCGCCGCCGCAGGAGCTGAGGCCGGCCGCGAGGGCGAGCAGCAGCAACCATCGATGGCGCAGGAGTCTTTTGGTGTTGAACGCGGCCTTTGACATGAGCTTCTCCTCGCGTTGGATAGTCAAGCTTCTTGAACGACTGCGCGGGCCTGCGTGTGTCGACGCTGGCGGCGCTCCCGCCGTACTGATCTTCGTTTGCGTTCGCAAAACGATAGGGATGCCCGCGGGCCGCCACCAGCGGAGAAATCGACCCGGTGCATTTCGCCGCCTGCGCAGCGGCGTTCGATCAGCGCAGCATGCGACGTTGATCGTCCAGCCTCGCCCCGACATGCCTCGCCCCGACATCACTTGCCCACGCCCGCGCGACGCTGCAAACTCACCCGCGGCGCAACGAGGAGTCGGGCATGCATCACCAAAACGCCGCGGCAGCGCAGGCGGCACGCGAGTGGAACGCGCGCATCGAGCAGGCCGACGCCGAACTGCAAGGCGGTGCCCTGGGGCCGGCCGATGGTGCGCAGGCCACACAAGCACGCATGGCCGTCGAACGGGCGCGTGCCGTGGTCGCCGCGCTTGCGGGCGGCCAGGAGGCGATCAAGGCGGAGTACCCGGGCGCACGCGCCACGCCGCCGCGCGCAGGCGCGCTCGAGCAATGGATGCACGGCGCGGCCGCGCCGCACAACGGCAAGCGCGAGCCGGCTGCCTCGCCGTCGCGCGACACGCCGCCGCGCGACGCCTTGCGCTGGGCCAAGCAGTCGCGCGACGCGGTGTTGCGGCTGGGTGTCTGGTCGGTGCTTGGCGACGCGCAGGCGCGCGCGCTGCCTTCCTGCGTGGCACTGGTCGCCGCGCGCTGTGGGGCAGCCGCCAGCGTGCCGCCCGGCATCGCGCCCACACCGGCCTGGGCCGAGACCGCGGATGCGCAGGCCTTCTTCGGCGGCCACTTGCGCAGCGTGATCGCCGAGGTGGCCGAAGCCTGCAACGGCCAGGGTGCAGCGTTCGCCACCTGGCTCGACGCCGCGCCGATGAACCGCACCGTCGCCTCGGCGCAGCGCTGGAGCGGGCTGTGGAGCGACCTGGTCTGCGCCGTTTATGCCGACTGGCTCGACCGGCGCGGCGCGGGCTCGATCGCCGCGGCGCGTGCCAGCCTGTGGCAGGCCAACGGTGGCCGCATGCCGGTGCGCTTTCGCCCCGGCCCGGGGCGGGCGGCGATACCGACCAAGGGGCACCGCATCCATGTCGACCTGTGGTTGCAGGCCGTGTTGGCGCAAGTGCTGGCGCACGACCCGGCGCGTTGGCATGAAGCGCCGCTCGATGGCCGCTGGCACGCGGTGCGGCTGGCCATCCACGACCTGGGCGCGCGCGACGTGGGCGATGCGGCCGATGGCCCGCGCACGCTGCACCGCGGGCTGAGCATCGAGATGCTGTATGCGGCGATCTTCATCGAGCGTGCCGGCGGCGCGCAGGAGGTTTCCATGAACGCTTCCATTCCCGCCGCCGATGTGGCGCAGCGCTTTGAAGTGTTGGTTCCTGGGTGCGCACCAGGCCAGCAAGCGACGCTACGCGTGATCCTGGAATGGAGCGGTTCGCGTGCCGAACGCGGTGAACCCGGCGGGTCGGCGCGCCGGCGTGATGCGCTCGCGCAGGTCGAACTCGACTCCGCGCAGCGCGAGGCCATCCAGGCCTGGAGGGCGCAGCGTGGTCGGCGCGAACGCGACGCCGGCGTGCAGACGCTGGACGCAGTGAGGCTCGATTGGCAGGTCGCGCCGGCCGCAGCGAGCGAAGGCGCCCGGCTCGTGCTGGGTCACTTCGACCTGTGGGGCGCGATCGATGGGGGCGCGCTGTGGTGCGACATCGCCGTGGTCGTGCATCACGCCGACCGTTGGACCGCGTTGCCGGTGGAGATGGTCGATGGCCTGATCGACGGCAGCCTGCGCACCTGGCTCGTGCTGGATGCCGACGACGCGGCGGCTTTGCGCGCGCAGGGCGTTGATGCCCAGCACATCGGGCAGGGCCTGGCCAGCGCGGCGGCCAGCCTGTGGGTGGCGCGCCAGTCCGGCCTGGGCGTGTTCGTCTCGATCGGTGTTGAGTTGCTGTCATGAGCCCGCCCGGCCACCCGAAGGGCGAATCCCTGAATGCGGAGCATGAAACCTCAGTGAGCGCCCCAAGGCCGGCCGAAGCCGACCGCGCCGCACTCACCGCCACCGCCGCCGGTCACGAGTGCATCCGCGTTGGGCGCTATCAGCAGGCCTGCGCGCAGTTCGGCGCCGCGTTGCAACAGCTCGCCAATGTGCCCGGCGACGTTGCCGATAACGGCCTGCTGCGCCTAGACATTGCCGGCGCCCTGGGCGAGGCGCTGGTCGAATGCGACCGGCTCGATGAGGCCGAGCAGGCTCTCGACGGCGCGCGCGCACTGCGCGACCAGCTTGTTGCTCAAGGCGTCGACGTGCCGGCGGTGACCGATGCCCGGCTGGCGCTGTGGGCGGGCCGCATCCGCATCTGGCGCCGCGAGCCGGCTGCCGCGGTGGCGCCGTTGCGCGAAGCGATAGCGCGGCTGAGCAGCGCCGCTGTTGGCCCGAGCGCCGTGGCCGCTGGCTGCCAGGCCACGCTGGCCATCGCACTGGGCATGACCGGGCTGCATGACGACGCCACGCGGCACAACCAGGTGGCATTGGCCATGCTCGACAGCCCCACCCTGCGCCACCTGGGCAAGGAGCGTTCGCGCGTGTTGTCGAACCTCGCCATTGCCGATTGGACGCTCGGGCGGCATGCGCAAGCACGCGAGGGCTACTTCGATGTCCTGGCCATCCTGCATGGGCTGGTTGAAGCCGGCGACCGCTCGCGGCGCATCGACATCGGGCGCGTGCAAATGAACCTCGGGAGCGTGCTGACTTCGCTGCAGAGCTACGACGAAGCGATCGCTGCGTACCACCAGGCGATCGAAATTTACAGCGCTGAAATCCGCCGCGCCCTGCGTTCGGGTGCGAGCCCGGCGCGGCTGCGCGCGTCGCTGGCGAGCACGCGCATGAACCTGGGCTATGCGCATTTCCGTGCCGGGCACCACGACGATGCGGCGCGTTGGCTGCGCCTGGCGCTGCGCGACTACGCGCTGATCACCAGCGCTGCGCCGCACCTGCACGACGACGAGGCGCGCACGCGGGTCAACCTGGCGCATCTGTCGCTCCGCCAAGCGCGGCCTGGTGCCGCGCAGCGCGGTTATGCGCAGGCGATCACGATCTTCGGGCGGCTGATCGAACAAGGCCGCCACCACCTGGCGGGCGATCTGGCCAATGCGCAGCTCGGCCTGGCCAGGGCGCTGGCGGCGCAAGGCCGCCTTGATGCTGCCGCGCGGCAAGGCGAGGTGGCGCTGCACAGCCTGGCGGCGTTGACGCGCCAGGGCCAGCTTGACCAAGCCCGCCTGTGGCTGCAAGGGCTGCGTGGCCTGGCGGACGCATTGCACAGCGCAGGACTCATGCCGTTCGCCTCAAGCCGCTTGCAAGCCTGCCTGGCCGACGCGCCGCTACGCGGCCACCCGGTTGCAGCCGAGCAGACGGCGGAGTTGCTCGACGCGATCACATCGGTGGCGTCCTGGCGCAACACCAGTGTTGGCGCCGTGGCCGGCTTCAACCCCTTCATCGCGGCCTACCTGCGCCACCTGCTCGCTTGGGTGGCCACGCTGCTCGGCGAGTCGGATCCAGCCTGGTTGCAGGTGCATGCCGCGCCGCTGGGCGACGTGATCGAACGGCTGCGCGAGGCCGCCGCAGGCGACGGCGCTGCCCTGCTCGCCGATTGGTTCTTGAGCACGCGCGGCTTGCGCGCACAGCGCAATGCGCTGGCGCAAAGCGGCGAGCCGCGGGTGCGCGAACTCGCCGCGCTGCTGCAACAGCTGCGCCGCATCGAGGAGGAACTGCTCGGCCGCGGCGCGGCCCCGCTAAGCAGCGGCCATGACACGCTGCGCCTGGCCGGCAGCGGCACCGCAGTGCAGCCACCGGCCCAGCACGCCGGCGCCTGGAGCGAGCTGCATCGGCGTTGCGACGCCTTGCGCCGGCAACTCGTGGCCGAGCGCCTGGTGCCGCCGCGTTTGGCGGCGCAGGCGCATGCGCTGGCGCAGCAGCTCGCCGGCGACGAGGCGCTGTTCCTGCTTGCGCGGCCTGCGGCCAGCCGGGCGGTGGTGATTGGGCTGCGCCGCCCCGACGCACACGGCAGCTTTGCCAGCGCGACCGAGCTGCCGCTGGCGGCCGCGCTCGTGCCGTTCCGCTGCGGCGAGCTGCTTGCGCTCGTGCGCCAGGGCGTGGTGGCCCATGCCCGTGGCGCACTGCGGCGTTCGGCCGGCAGCGTGCCAGTGGCAACGCCTGAGCGGGCAGAACTGGCTGAGTTTGCCGCCGGTGCGCTGCACGATCTGGCGCAGGCCGTGCTGGCACCGGTGCTCGATCAGATGCGAACGTTTGGCTTGAGCCAGGCCACGCTGGTGCCGTCAGACGACCTGCATCTGCTGCCATGGCACCTGGCGCTCGACGGCGACGCAAGCATCGCGGTCTACCCGAGTGTTGGCGCGTGGCTGCACGGGCGCAGCGACGCCAAGGCGCTGGCCGCGAGCCACGCGCCGCGCTGGGCGGTGGCCGCCTGGCCGGCCGCGGGCAGCGCCCAGGCACTGCCCTGGGTCGAGGTCGAGCACGCCCTGTTTCGTGCGCTGTGGCGCGGCAGCGTTCCAGTGGATGCGGCACACCGCAGCGCCGACGGCGTTGATGCGTTCATCGGCATGGGTCATGGCCGCGCGGCGCAAGACAACCCGTCTCATGCCGGGCTGGAAATCGACGCCGGCCAGATCGTCACCGCGCACGACTTGCCCGCGTTGCGCAGCTGCCGCGCGGTGGTGCTGTCTTGTTGCGTGCTCGGGCAGACGCAGGACGTGTTCGGCGAACCACTGGGCTTTCTGTCCGCCGCGTTCGGCTATGACGCCCGGTTCGGCGCGGGCTGGTTGATCGAGGTGCCCGATGCGCAGGCCTGCCTGTTCGGCGCGGCGTTGCAGTTTGCATGGTGCGAAGGCGTAGGCGAAGGCGAACACGATGGCACCTGCGAAGGCATTGCATGGCGGCGCGTTTTCGAAGCCACGCGCCATGGCATTGCGCAGGGCCGCTGGCCAGAAGGGTTCGGCGCCTGGCTGGCGCAGCAGTTGCCGCGCGCGGCAGCGGGCGTCACGGCGCCAGGTTGGCCCGCTACGTTCGCAGCGCTGGCGGCTGGCAGCGCTCTTTACCGCACGCCGCCCGCTGCCTTGCGGCGCCTCATGCCCTGGGTCATCGGCCTCGGGCAATAGCGCGTGGCGCCAACGAAGCAAGGAAGCAACGCAGCAACACCCGATCAAGCCGCCACGCCTATGCGCATCGCTGATGCAATGACGTCCATGTCGAGCGCGCTGATCGCAAACAGCCCAAAGCGCAGTTGGTAGCCCCAGTTGCGAACGCCCGACGTGAACTCGAGCCGGTCAAGCAAGGGGTGGATCGGCACTTCGGTGGCGTCGAACCAGGCCACGTCGCGCCGAAATGGGCAAAAGCCGCCGCCCATGTCGAACGCAAAAGGGGCGCCGGGCTGCACCACGCCGATGGCAGTGAAGGATTGCAACTTGTCCTTGCCGCGAAAGGCGACGCTGGGCGAGTAGTAGACGACGCGGTCGGCGGGGTGAATGCGGCGCAGCGGCGCCGCCTTGCCATGGCAAACCTGCATGAACCCATGTTCGCGGCCGTGGCGCACATGCTCGGCGGACGCCACGGCGACCCAATTGCCACCGCTCATGCCGCCGTTCATGCCGCCGCTCACGCCGCACCCGGCGCGAAGACACGCAGGCGGTGGCCGTCGGGGTCGAGCGCCACGAAGGTGAAGCCGAAGTCCATGCCCGTGGGCGCTTGCGCGATCTTCAAACCCTTGGCGCTCCAGGCGGCGTGCATGGCGTTGACGGCGTCGACGCCGTCCACCGCAAACGCGATTTCGGCGCCACCCACCGCGTTTGCTGCGGGTTGAACGGTGTGCGCTGCCCACAGCCCCAGCATCGTGCCGGAGTCCAGCGCAAACATCGCGAAAGTGGGCGCCGCTTCTGCCGCTGGCTTGCCCAGCAGGTCGGCATAGAACGCCACGCTCTCGGTGGGGCTTTTCACGTAGAGAAGGACAAAGTTCGGATCGGACATGAGGGTCTTCCTGGTTGAGGGCGAACTGTTTTGTTCGCTGCGCTCATCGTAGGAACCGCCCGTGTCAGTTTCTGGCAGCAGTCGTTGGTGCCGGCCGTCATGCGCCGCGTGGCGGCTTCAGCGCTGCGCAATGCCTTCTTGCTCTCGCCACGCCTTCATCAAGGCCTGGCGGCGGCGCGGATAGCGCTCGGCTGCGAGAGTCAGGCTGGTGATCCGGTCGGTGCGGAAGTGCCTGATCGATTGGCGCAATTCGCACCAACCCACGACCACGCGGGCGCGGTCAAAGAAGCCCAGTGCGAAGGGCCAGATCGTGCGCAAGCTGTCGTTGGCGGCGGCGTCGCGGTAGTGAATTTCGAGTTTGTGTTCGGTGCGGATCGCCTGGCGGATTGTCGCCACCTCGACATCGCCGGCCGCCAGGGCCTCGCCGGGGCCGACGAGCAGGGCAGACGTGTCGAGCTCGTGGCGCAGCTCGGCCGGCAGCACGGCAGCGATCTTGGCCAGGGCATCGCGCGCCGCGGCGGCCAGGTGGCCATCGCCGCGCTCCACCACCCAGCGCGAACCCAGCACCAGGGCTTCGATTTCGTCGGTAGAGAACATCAGTGGCGGCAAGGTGAAGCCGGGCTTCATGACGTAGCCCAGGCCCGGCGCGCCGTTGATGCATGCGCCCTGCGCTTGCAGCGTGGCGATGTCGCGGTACAAGGTGCGCAGGCTGATGCCGAGTTCAGCCGCGATGGCCGAGCCGTTGACCGCATGGCGGTGCCGGCGCAGCAACTGCAGCAAATCGAACAGCCGTTCGGAACGTGACATGGGTGGGCTTGAACTTGGCGGGCCGCCGCCTCAAGGCTTGAGCTGCAACTGCTGCACCAGCCTGGTCTCATCAGCCAAGGTGGTGCGCAAACGTTCGGCGAAAGCCGCTGGCGAGGCGCTGATGTCCAGCGCCGAGCCCGCGC
>JAYUHT010000086.1:0-6876 GCA_043766725.1 Burkholderiales bacterium
GTGCGCCAGCAGCACTGCTTGGATCGGCACGGCAAGCTCGCGTGCCAGCAACACGGCCGCAGCAAACAGCGCCAACACCCACAGGCCCATGCGCAGCGGGGGCAGCAGTTCCGGCCAGGTGAGCGCTGGGCGCAAGGAGCCGGTGGGTGCGGGCAAGAAGTGGGGCGCGGTGGCGTGTTGCGGGGCCGGCAACGCCCTGTCGGGGGCATCGGCCAAACAGGACTCTAAGCTTGCGCCGGCGCGGCCGGCTTGTGCCCGCGCAAGCCATGCGAAGCCTCAACCCGGCTGCACAGGGGCCGCGCCAATGCGCAACGGGTTTCAGTTGCTCAAAGCACGAAGTTCGTGCAAGGTTGCTGCGTTGAATGAACCCAGAAGGGACGTGATGGATACAACCCAATGGCCCGCGCGCGCATGCAGCCTGCGCTCACCCGGCCGGCGCGATGTGCTGCAGGCCGCCGCCTGCATCGGCGCCGCTTGCCTGAGCGGTACGCTGGCGCTGGCCCAAGGGCTGGCGCCCGTGGCGCGGCGCGAACATGGCCGCACCTTGCTGGTTGATCAAACGGGCCGGCCGTTCAAGAGCGCCACGCTGCCTGCCGGTGAGCCGCACATCTTCAACTACCCGTTCGAGGCCTCGCCAGTTTTTCTGATTGCCTTGCCGCGCCCGGCCGTGCCGGTGCCACTGGGCAGCGCCACGCAGCAACGTTACGAATCACTGGCGGGCAGTGGCGCGCAGCGCAACATCGTGGCTTACTCGGCTATCTGCGCGCACAAGCTGATGTACCCGACGCCGGAAATCAGCTTCATCAACCTGCGCAAAGGCCTGGCCGACGAGCCCAGCCACGTGGTGCACTGCTGTGGCGACAACTCGCGCTACGACCCCACGCAGGGTGGCAGGGTGATCAGCGGGCCGGCGCCGCAGCCCCTGGCCATGATCGTGCTGGAATGGAACGCTGCCAGCGACGAGCTGCATGCCGTGGGCACGCTCGGCACCGAAATGTTCCAGGCCTTCTTCGACAAGTACGAGCCGCGCCTGGCACTGGCGCACGGCGCCAAGGCGAAAAGCCGCACTGCGGCCACCGCCGTGGTGCAAGCGGCGTCGAACTACAGCCGGCAGTTGCAGGGTTGCAAGGCTTGAAGGCCGCGGCACGCCCGATCAGGTCAGGCCGAAGTGAAGCATCATGTGACGCTTCATTTGATGAAGACAGAAGGAATTCGAAACATGCGCACAACGGTCAACATCGACGACAAGCTCCTCGCGAAGGCAACCAAGCTGGCCGGCGCCATGGATCGTTCGGCGATGCTGGGTGAAGCCTTGAAAGCTCTCATCGAGCGCGAAAGCGCCAGGCGCTTGGCGCGGCTGGGCGGCACGCAGCCCAGCTTGAAGGCGGCGCCTCGAAGGCGCACGCGCAGTGCCGTGTGATCCTGGTTGACGCCTCCATTTGGGTTGACCACCTTCGCCGCGGTGATGCCCAGTTGGTCGACCTGCTGGAGCGAGCCGAGGTGTTGATGCACCCGTTTGTGATGGGCGAGATTGCCTGTGGCAGCCTGGCTGATCGCGCGTCGATCCTGGAGCTGTTGCAAGACTTGCCCGCGGCCCTGGTGGCCGAGCATCACGAGCTGCTTGCGTTCATCGACCGCCACGCCCTGCACGGCAAGGGAATTGGATATGTCGATGTTCATCGGCTTGCGGCGGTGGCGCTGAGCGGCGGCGCGAAACTCTGGACGCGCGACAAGCGGCTGGGCGTGGCCGCGCAAGCGTTGGGCTGCGCGTTTGTGGCAACCGCGGCGCATTGAGACCCAGGCAGGAGCCACTGCCTTGAAGACACTGGTGCTCGGTGGCTACGGCAACTTCGGCGCGCGCATTTGTCGGGCATTGGCGGGAGATCCATCGATTCAGCTGCTGATCGGTGGGCGCGATTTAGGTCGCTCGCAGGCGCTGGCCACCACCGTGGGCGGCGGCGCGCAAGGCATCGCCATCGACCTTGGCGGGCCCGGGTTCACGCAGGCCTTGCGCGAGGCGGGCGTCGAACTGCTGATCCACGCCGCAGGCCCGTTTCAGCAGCAGTCGTATGGCGTGGCCACTGCCGCCGCGGCGGCCGCTGCCCACTACATCGATCTCGCAGACGGCCGCCGCTTCGTCTGCGACTTTGCACCAACGATGGACGCGACTTTCCGCGCAGCGGGCCGCTCAGCAGTCAGCGGCGCCAGCACGGTACCGGCGTTGTCGTCAGCGGTCGTCGACCATCTGTGCCAGGGCTGGACGCAAATCGATGCCATCGACATCTGCATCGCGCCTGCCCAAACCGCGCCGCGCGGACGAGCGACGCTGGCAGCCGTGCTCAGCTATTGCGGCGAGCCCATCCAGGTGTGGAACGGAGGGCGTTGGCAACCGCAACGCGGCTGGGCCCGCCCCGAGCGCGTGGCGTTCACCCGACTGCGCCCGCGCCTGGGCGCGCTGTGCGACATCCCAGACCTTGAACTCTTCCCGCAGCGCTACCAGGTCACTCAGCGCGTCATGTTCCGCGCTGCGCTCGAGGTGGGGTTGGCCCAGCGCGCGTTTGGCGTGCTGGCCGCATGGCGCGCGGCGGGCTTGATCGGGCAGCCTGCCCGTATGGCGGGTGTGCTGAATCAGGCTGCACGCGCGCTGGATTTCATGGGCACATCAATGGGCGGGATGGTGGTGCGCGTCGAAGGCGCCGATGCATCCGGTCAGCACACCAGCCGCGAGTGGCACATCGCGGCCGGCGACGATCATGGGCCAGAGATTCCCTGCATGGCTGCGATCCTGCTCGCGTGCAGGCTGGCGCGTGGCGAAGGCCTGCCCACGGGTGCGTTCGCCTGCATGAGTGCGTTGCGGCTTGCCGACTTCGAACCCGAGTTCGCCCGCTGGGGCATGGTGACCGACACTGTGGAGACCCCTCTGGCTTCATGAGCGATCCACATGCTTGCAGCGCGTGAGCTGAGCCCGCTGCGTTTCAGCCTGATCTTCGTGTGGCTCGCCACAGCGTTCGTGAGCGTGTGGGAGTTGCGCGATCAAAGCCTTCAATTGCTGGCCAGCGTGGGGATACATGACCGCACGCTGGCCCTGACGCTGATCTTGGGCGGGGCAGGACTCGACGCCGCACTCGGCTTCGCGATGTGGATCAAGCCCGGTCGTGCGACGTACCTGGCGGCATTGGGCGCCATGGTCGTGATGACCCTCGCCGCGACGGCCATCGCGCCGGCTCTGTGGCTGCACCCGTTGGGGCCATTGACAAAAAATGTGCCAATTGCCGTTGCCCTGTGGGCCCTTGCAAGGGCGCGAGCATGAGCACCTACCTGGTGGTGAAGTGGCTGCACATCCTGTCCAGCATCGTGCTCCTTGGCACCGGTTTTGGTTCGGCGTACTACATGTTCTTCGCCAATCGAAGCCGGCATGTCGCCGCTCAGGCCGCCGTCGCCCGGCTGGTGGTGCGCGCGGATTGGTGGTTCACGGCGCCGACCATCATCATTCAGCCGGCCACAGGGCTGTGGCTGGCGCAGGCGGCTGGCCTGCCACTGGCCACACCCTGGCTGGCGGCGTCGCTGATTCTCTTCGCCTTGGCGGGGGCGTGCTGGGTTCCGGTGGTGTGGCTGCAACTGCGCATGCTGGCCATCGCCAACGAAGCGTCGCGCTGCGGCCTGGAACTGCCGCAGGTCTATTGGCAATACGCTCGGTGGTGGGATCGGCTGGGTTACCCAGCGTTCGCGGCGATGTTGGCGGTGACCTACCTCATGGTGGTCAAGCCCGTTTTCTCGTCTTGAACAAACGCCGACCCAGTGCAATGAACTTGCACGCTGCTGTCATGTGTTTGGCCCCATCGCCACCAGCGCCTGCTGCAACCCCGCCAAGGTGCTGGCCTGAACACCATGGCCCAGCGGAAACGATTCCTTGCCGCCATGCACCACGAATCGCGCCGTGGCTTTGATGTCATCTGCGGCGATGTGCAAGCCCCGGCCAGCCACCGGCGCACTGCTGCGTTTGATCTCGATGGCCCAGCGCTGGCGCTTTGGCAGTTCAAGCACCAGGTCAACCTCGGCCCCAGCCGAGCTGCGATAGAAGCAGGCTTGGGTGGCAGGTGGCGCCACGGCAAGCAGGTTCTCGATCACCCAGCCTTCCCAACTGCCGCCCACCACGGGGTGGCTGATCACCTCATCAAAGCCACTCAAGCCCAACAGCGCGTGGGCGATGCCGCTGTCGCGCACATAGACCTTTGGTGTGCGCACCAGGCGCTTGCCCTCGTTGGCGGCCCAGGGGCTCAGCCGGCGCACCAGCATCACATCGCACAACACATCGATATAGCGCGCCACGGTTTGCCCGCTCACCGCCAACGAAGCCGCGAGCTTGGCCGCGTTGATGAGTTGGCCCTGTTCGTGCGCCAGCATGGTCCACAAGCGGCGCAGCGTTTGCGCGGGGATGCGCGGGCCGAGTTGCGGAATGTCGCGCTCCAGATAGGTGGCGATGAATTGCTGGCGCCAGCGCAGGCTGGCATCGTCGCTTGCCGCCAGGAACGACTCCGGAAAACCGCCGCGCAGCCACAGCTCGATCGAACGCTTGGCCGGCACCTCGATGGTTGATAGCGGCGGCAGTTCGATATACGCGATGCGGCCAGCCAGGCTTTCGGCTGATTGCGCCAGCAAGGCGCCAGTGGCCGACCCCAGCAGCAAAAACTGCCCAGCACGTTTGCCAGCACGGCGGCGGTGGTCGATCACGCCGCGCAACACGGCAAACAGTGCGGGCGCACGCTGCACTTCGTCGATCACCACCAACTGATCGGCATGCGCCTCAAAGTACGCGGCGGCATCGGCCAGCTTGGCCGCATCGGCGGGCGACTCCATGTCCAGGTAGAGCGCGGTTGAGCGCTGTTTCAGCAGGTCAAGCGCCAGCGTCGTCTTGCCAACTTGTCTTGGCCCGAGGACGGCCACGGCTGGAAATTCGCTCAGCAGTTGCTCTAAGAAAGGCAGGCAGTGGCGGCTGTACATTCATGCAATTTTTCCATAGTGCGGAATAATTGCAAGGATCAACCAGATCTGCTGAACGCGGTGGCTACTCCACCTTCGCCCCCGACACCCGCACCACCTCTTTCCACTTCACCCTTTCTCGCGCCGCGAATGCCGCTGCCTCCTGCGGCGTGCAGGCGGTGATGCGCGCACCGGCGGTGAGGAAGCGTTCCTTCATCGCCGGTTGTGCGGCCACGTCTTGCATGGCCTGCGACAGCTTGGCGGTGATGCTGGCCGGTGTGCCGGCCGGCATGACCAAGGCGCCCCACGAGGTGATGGCGAAATCGGGCACACCTGCCTGCGCCATGGTGGGCAGTTCGGGGAACACCGGCCAGCGCTCGGGTGAGGTCACGGCCAGCGCGCGCACGCGGCCGGCGCGAATCAGCGGGGTGTAGCTGGCGATGTTGTCGATTGCGAAGTCGATCGCGCCGCTCATCACCTCGACGGTGGCCGAGCCGCGGAACGGCACATGCACCACCTTCACGCCGGTGCGTGCGCCGAACAATTCGCCCGCCAGGTGCGGCGTGGTGCCCACGCCCGACGAGCTGAACGTCACGCCCTTGGTTTGCGCCAGGCCCCATTGGCGAAACTCGGCCAGCGTGCGCGCCGGGTGGTCGTTTGACACCACGAAAACGTTGCTGGTCTCCCAGAACGTGGAGACGTAGGCAAAGTCTTTCTCGGGGTCGTAGCCGAGCTTGCTGTACAGAAACTGATTGATGCTGAGCGTGCCGATGGTGGCCGAAACGGCGGTGTAGCCGTCGGGCGGCGCGACGGCCACCGCGGCCATGGCAATGTTGCCGCCGGCGCCGGTGCGGTTTTCAATGACGAAGCTCTGGCCGAGTGCGGCCTGCAGCTTCTCGGCCAGCATGCGCGTGAGCGTGTCAGAGGCGCCACCGGCGGCAAAGGCCACGATGATGCGCACCGGTCTTTCGGGCCAGGCACTTGGCGGCTGGCCTTGCGCTCGGCCATGCGGCAGGGCGGCAGCGGCAGCCGTGCCCGCGGTGAGTTGCAGCCAGTGACGTCGGTTCATCATGCAAGCCTCGTTCATGAAAACAGGTTGACACAAGAGAGTGAGGTGAAGCGTTAGCTCGCTTCACTGCTTCTTCAGCCGCGCCTCAAGTTCAAAGCGCTTGACCTTGCTCGTCTCGCTGCGCGGCATGTCGGCTTCGCTGATGAAGTGCACCGCCTTGGGCAGCTTGTAGTTGGCGATCTGGCCGCGGCACAGGGCCAGCACGTCTTCGGCCGTGAGTGCGGCGTCAGCGCGCACCACAAAGGCCACCGGCACCTCGCCCCAATGCGGGTCGGCCTGGCGCACGACCACGGCGTCAGCGATGCGCGGACAAGCCAGCAGCAGGCGTTCGATCTCGGCCGGGTAGATGTTCTCGCCGCCTGATTTGATGAGGTACTTGCGCCGGTCTATAAAGTCGAGCGTGCCGTCGGCATTGCGCCGCAACAGGTCGCCCATGTGGAACCAGCCGCCGCGGAAGTCTTCGGCGTTCACCTCGGGCGCATTCCAGTAGCCTGAAAAGAGCGAAGGCCCGCGGAACAGCACTTCGCCCGGGGTGCCGTCGGGCACGTCTTGGTCGTGTTCGTCTACCAAACGAATGCTGCAAAACGAACTCTGCACCTTCGACAAACTCTGCGGCGTGACACCCACCGCAATGACATGCCGGCTGGCCGGCGCGCCGCCCGTTTCTGTGGCGCCGAAGGTGTTGCGGAACTCGGCATTCAGCAGCGTGGTGACTTCAGCAATCTGGTGCCGCGGCACCATGTCGGCCATGGCGCCGCAGGTCTTCAGGCTCTTGGGCCGCAGGCCGGTGCGCTGCGCTTCTTCTATGAAGCGGCCGATGGCGGCGG
>JAYUHT010000087.1:0-6871 GCA_043766725.1 Burkholderiales bacterium
CGGCTGGGCATGACGAACTTGCCCACGACGATGTTGTCCAGGCCACCCGACACGTCTTGCCACACGGTTTTTTCGTCGGCCAGGCTTTCACGGCTCTGATCAACAAAGGCCAGTTGCGCGGTTTTGCCGATCACCACTTCGCCGGCATCGGCCTTTTCTTTGCCCTGGATCAGGCGGAAGAGGGTTGACTTACCAGCTCCGTTAGGCCCGATGATGCCCACGATGGCGCCGGGCGGCACCTTGAAGCTCAGGTTATCCAACAGCAAGCGGTCGCCAAAGCTCTTGCTCACGCCTTTGAATTCGATCACTTCATTGCCCAGGCGCTCGGCCACGGGAATGAAGATCTCGTTGGTCTCGTTGCGTTTCTGGTAGTCCACATCCGAGAGTTCTTCAAAGCGCGCCAGGCGCGCCTTGCTCTTGGTCTGCCGGCCCTTGGCGTTGGAGCGCACCCATTTCAGCTCCTCTTTCATCGCCCTCATGCGCGCGTCTTCGGTCTTCTGCTCCTGCTCCAGCCGCGCTTCTTTTTGCTCCAGCCAATCCGAGTAATTGCCCTTCCACGGAATGCCCTGGCCGCGGTCGAGTTCAAGAATCCATTCGGCCGCGTTGTCGAGGAAGTAGCGGTCGTGGGTGATGGCCACGACGGTGCCGGGGAAACGTTGCAAGAACTGTTCAAGCCAGTCGACGCTCTCGGCATCCAAGTGGTTGGTGGGCTCGTCGAGCAACAGCATGTCGGGCTTGCTCAACAACAGGCGGCACAAGGCGACGCGGCGCTTTTCCCCGCCGGAGAGCACGCCGATGTTGGCTTCCCAGGGCGGCAGGCGCAGGGCGTCGGCGGCGAGTTCGAGCTGCAGGTCGGTGTTTTCCGAGCCCGCCGCGGCGATAACGGCTTCCAACTCAGCCTGTTCGGAGGCGAGCTTGTCGAAGTCGGCGTTCTCGTCAGCGTATTCGGCATACACCTCGTCCAGCCGCTTCTTCGCCGCCAGCACGCCGCCGATGCCTTCTTCCACCGCCTGGCGCACGGTCTGCGTCGCGTCGAGCAGGGGTTCTTGCGGCAGGTAGCCGATCTTCAGGCCCGGCATCGGCAGGGCTTCGCCTTCGATGTCATGGTCCAGGCCGGCCATGATCTTGAGCAAGGTGCTCTTGCCCGAGCCGTTCATGCCCAGCACGCCGATCTTGGCGCCGGGGAAGAACGACAGCGACACGTTCTTCAAGATCTGCCGCTTGGGTGGCACGATCTTGCCGACCCGGTTCATGGTGAAAACGTATTGAGCCATGGTCACATGGTCCTTTGCGAATGTAATGAGCGAAGGCGGCCGAAGGCCGGCAATCGTTTCGATGTAATCAATACGTATTGAGCCATATGTTGGGTGCAGCGGTTTGACGCTGAGTTTGTGCGCCGTGGTTTCGTGCGAGGGGTGCCGCAGAGGTGAGTGAACGCGCTGCGGTGAACCCGGTATTGTGTCTTGAAGATCGCACAGTTCAGGGCTTACCCCGGGTGGAGTGACCTACAATGCGCCCAGCGCCGCGGCCTCCAGTCATCGCAGCGCGGTCGACTCCCGACGCTTACAAGCTCTCGCGCCTACCGACTGGTGCACCCGCAACGGGTGACAGCAGGCAGCGAACCACGGCCCCGCACCCTTACACGGGGCTTCAAACTGAATGAACTTCACTGACCTCGGCCTGGCCGAGCCGCTCCTGCGCGCCATTCGCGACCAGGGCTACGACACCCCCACTCCCATCCAGGCGCAAGCCATTCCCGCCGTGCTCCAGGGCGGCGACCTGATGGGCGGCGCGCAAACCGGCACCGGCAAGACCGCCGGCTTCACCCTGCCCATGTTGCAACGCCTTTCAGCCGTGCCGAGCAAGCGAGACGCACGTGGCCGCATCGCCATTCGCGCGCTCATCCTCACGCCCACCCGTGAGCTGGCGGCGCAGGTGGAAGAGAGCGTGCGCACCTATGGCAAGTACCTGTCATTGACCAGCATGGTGATGTTCGGCGGCGTGGGCATGCAGCCGCAGATCAACGCGCTGCGCAAGGGCGTGGATATCTTGGTGGCCACACCGGGCCGCTTGCTCGACCACGCCGGCCAGGGCACGCTGGACTTGAAGAACGTTGAAATATTCGTGCTCGATGAAGCCGACCGCATGCTCGACATGGGCTTCATCCACGACATCAAGAAAGTGCTGGCACTGTTGCCGGCCAAGAAGTAAAGCCTGCTGTTCAGCGCCACCTTCAGCGACGAGATCAAGGCCTTGGCCGACAAGCTGCTGAACGCACCGGTGCTGATCGAAGTCGCGCGGCGCAATTCCACCGTGGAGGCCATCGAGCAGAAGGTGCACCCGGTGGGCCGCGAGCGCAAGAAGGAACTGCTGGCGCACCTGATCAAGGGCGGCAACTGGCACCAGGTGCTGGTGTTCACGCGCATGAAGCATGGCGCCAACCGGCTCACCGACTACCTGAATGAACACGGCATCACCGCCATGGCCATTCACGGCAACAAGAGCCAGACCGCGCGCACCAAGGCGCTGGCCGAATTCAAGACCGGCGACCTGCAAGTGCTGGTGGCCACCGACATTGCGGCGCGCGGCATCGACATCGACCAGTTGCCCCACGTGGTGAACTTCGAGCTGCCTAACGTTGCTGAAGACTATGTGCACCGCATCGGCCGCACCGGCCGCGCCGGCGCCACGGGCGAGGCGATTTCGCTGGTGTGCGTGGATGAAGACATCTTCCTGCGCGACATTGAACGGCTCATCAAGCGCAGCATTCCCAGTGTGATGGTGCCGGGTTTCGAGCCGCCGGCTAACGAACGAGCCGAGCCGATCGTCCTTGGCCGCATGACGATTGGTGTGGGTGGCACCCGGCGCGCTTCAGGCGGCGGTGGTGGCGGTGGTGGCCGCGGCGGGCGGTCATCGTCCAGCCCGCAGCGCGACCGCAGCGGCCAGGTGCCTTCGCGCAGTGGCGGGCATGCACCTTCGCGCAGCGGTGGGCATGCGCCATCGCGCGCCGCAGCGCCGTCACGCCCGGGCGCAGCGCCTTCGCGCCCCGGCTCGCGCCCGCCTGCACGCGGCCCGCAAGGCCCGAAGCGCTGAACGGCCAGTCAGCACGGCGCCCGGGCATAGACTCGGCGCCGTGATGACCGCATCGCCTTGTGTCTGGGTCGCCGGCGCCACCGGCCTGGTGGGCCGTGCCTTGGTGCCGCTGTTGCAGGGCCATGCCGTGCATGCCTTGGTCAGGAAGCCCGCGCCGGCGCTGCAAGAGGCCGGCGTGCACCAGCATGTGGTGAGCTTCGCCCAGCTCGATGGCAGTGTGCTGCCGCCGCCCGTGGCGGTCTATTGCGCCCTGGGCACCACCATCAGGCAAGCCGGCTCGCAGGCGGCGTTTCGGGCGGTGGATTTCGACGCCGTGCTGGCTGTTGCCCAGGCCGCGCGCCAGGCCGGTGCACCCTGTTTTGCGGTGGTCTCCGCGCTGGGCGCGGATGCACATTCACGTGTCTTCTACAACCGCGTCAAGGGTGAAATGGAAGCCGCCGTCGCGGCCCTGGGTTTTGCCAGCGTGGTGGTCGCCCGCCCGTCGCTGCTGGTGGGCGACCGCGGCGCCCTGGGCCAGCCGCCGCGCATGGGCGAACGCCTGGGCCAATGGCTCAGCGCGCCGTTGCGCCCGCTGCTGCCGCAGGCCTTGCGCCCGATCGCTGCGGCCACGGTGGCGCGCGCGCTGGTGCGCGCCGTGGCCCAGTCGCGCCCGGGCGTGTGGCGCATTGAATCGGCCGAGTTGCAGACCCTGGGCAAGGCATGACGCCTCCTGACGATAGGCATTGACTTTCTCGGCGCGGCCGACACGGTGACCGGCTCGCGCCACCTGGTGCACATCGGCGAGCGCAGCATCCTGCTCGACTGCGGGCTGTTCCAGGGTTTCAAGGTCAATCGCGAACGCAACTGGTTGCTCGCCAGCTCAGGCCTGCTGGCGGCCGACGGCGTGGTGCTCAGCCACGCCCACCTCGACCATTGCGGCTCGCTGCCTGCCCTGGTGCGCGATGGCTTCAAAGGCCCCGTCTACGCCACCCCGGCCACGCGCGACCTGGCCGAGGTGATGCTGCTGCTCGGTGCTGCTGCCGGCGTTTGCCGTGGGCCGCGCCCAGGCCTTGCTGCTCACCTTGCAGCGGCTCAAGCGCGACGGCCTGATTGGCGGGCAGGTGCCAGTGTTCCTGGACAGCCCCATGGCCACGCAGGCCACGGCGCTGTACCGCAAACACGCCAAGCTGTTGCGCATTGCGCCACGCGAAGCGCAGCAACTCTGCGACGGTGTGCGTGTCATCACCACGGCGCAGCAGTCGATGCGCCTGGCTCGCTCGCGCTACCCCTGCATCATCATTTCTGCCAGTGGCATGGCCACCGGCGGACGCGTGTTGCATCACCTCAAGGCGATGGCCCCCGATGAGCGCCACCATGTGGTGTTCGCCGGTTTTCAAGTGGCCGGTAGCCGCGGCGCAAAGCTGGTTGACGGAGCGGCAGAAGTGAAGATTCACGGCGAGTACGTTCCCGTTCGGGCGCAGGTGAGCCAGTTGCAGGGCTTCTCGGGCCATGCGGATGCCAGCGAGCTGCTGGCCTGGTTGCGCCGCCTGCCCCAGCCGCCGCGCCAGACCTTTGTGGTGCACGGCGAGCCCGAGGCAGCCGACATGCTGCGCACCCGCATACAGGACGAACTGGGCTGGGCCGTGCGGGTGCCGCAGCACGGCTCGCGGGTCAGTGCTTGATGCTGCCCGGCACAAAGCAAAAAGCCCGGTAGCGAACCGGGCTTTTTGCTGCGCCAACCCAAAAATCAGGTGGGCGGCTTTCAGACCTGAATTCAGGCCTTCTTGGCCATCTTCTTCGACTTCTTGGCCTTCTTGGCCATCTTCTTGGGGGCGGCCTTGTCGGCAACAGCCGGGGTGGCAGCTTGGGCAGCGGCCGGGGCGGCAGTGGTCACGGCCGGCTTGATGGCGGCAGCGGCCGGGGCGGCCGGGGCGTTCTGGGCGAAGGCGCCGCTGGCAAACAGGGCGGCGGTCAGGGCGAGGATGAGCTTGTTCATGGTTGAGTCCTAAAACGTTTTGGGGTACCGAGCAAAAAGCGCTCTGTGGCACAACGCAATGGTTTGCAGGCGGTTGACGGGGCGCAGCAAAAACTTCAGGTGAAGGTGCCCTCGCGCAGCCACTTGGTGGCGACCCACTTTTCGCCTTCCAGCACCGGCGCGCCGCCGTGCAGGGTGCGGGTGGCGGGGTCGGGGCGGTCGTAGCTGAAAAACACCGCGTTGCCCTTGATGGCGGCCACTTCCAGGGCCGCGTCAGGGAACGTGGTGGCGCCGCCGCGCGCCGGCGTGTTCAGGTACATCACCAGCGTGCCCCGGCGCTGGCCGCCGCGCTGCAAGATGGTGGGCGTGCCGCTGTGCGCAGGGTCGAAGTAGTCGAAATGCGGCCGGTATTCGGCCCCCGGCCGGTAGTGCAGGATCTGCAGCCCTTCGCCACGTTCAAGCGGCCAGTTCAGCAAGGCGGCAATGCGGGCTTCGATGCGCTGGATGAGCGGCGATTCGCCGCGTTCGAAGAACATGCCGTCGCTGGTGCGCGCGGCGTTGACTTCGCTGCCGCCAGTGGCGTTGACCACGGTTTGCGAGCGTTCCAACCGCGGCTCGGCTTGGCTGATCAGCTCATCGCATTCACCGGCCGTGAGCAGCCCGCCAAACACCAGCACGCGCGGGTGCTTCAGGTTCATCACCACGGCCACCGGGTGGCCCTCGGCCACGATGACGCTGGCTGCCTCGGCCAATGCCGGCTCGGGCAACGGCACGTTCTGGTTTTGCGCGGCCGGCGCGGCAGCTTGAGCCGGCAACAGGGCCACGCCCATGGGCAGGGTGGTGTGCAGGGCGTGGCGGGCGGTGGCATCGACCCAGCCACCGGCCAGCATGGTGCGCAGCAGGTCTTGCGGCTGGCAACCTTTGGCCACCTGTTCCAGGATCCACTGGCGCAGCTCGTTGGTGACGGCCTGGTTGGAGGCGCTGGGTTCGGCGTTGGGTTTCATGGCGAAATTTTGCCGCGCCTGAGGCCCGGCGGGCTCATTCCTTCTGGCGCCGAAACACCCAGCGCTCGGCGCTCGAGGCAGCTGCGGCGTAGGCATAGCCGGCAGCGCTGAACTGGCGCAGGCCTTCGGGCTGGGTGAGGCGCTGTTGCACCGCGTAGCGCGCCATCATGCCGCGCGCCCGTTTGGCGAAGAAGCCCACCACCTTGTATTCGCCCCCGCCCGCCGACTGGTCTTCAAACACACACTCGATGAGCCGGGCACGCAGCGCCGCCGGCTGCACGGCCTTGAAGTATTCCTGCGACGCCAGGTTCACCAGCACCGCCTGCCCGTGCTGGCGCTGACTCTGTTCCAGCCGCTGGTTGAGGTGCTCGGTGAGCACTTCGCCCCAGTAGGCATACAGGTTCCTGGCCCGGCCCACCGACAGCGTGGTGCCCATTTCAAGGCGGTAGGGTTGCAGCGCATCAAGCGGGCGCAACGCACCGTACAGGCCCGACAGGATCACCAGGTGTTCCTGCGCCCAGAGCAGATCCGCCGTGCCTAGGCTGGGGGCGTCCAACCCGGTGTACACATCACCGGCGAAGGTGAGCACGGCGGGCCGGCTGTTGGCTGGCGTGGCCGGCAGGCTGAAGGCGCGGTAGCGCTGCACGTTGAGCTGGGCCAGCGCAGGCGACAAGCTCATCAACTCAGCCACTGCGCGCGGGCCCTTGCGCTTCAGGGTGTTGATCAGGCGCTGCGCCTGGGCGCTGAACAGGGGCTCGGTGGTGGCATGGCGCAGTGCAGCTGGCACGGGCGTGTCGGTGTCCAGTGTTTTGGCGGGCGA
>JAYUHT010000088.1:0-2564 GCA_043766725.1 Burkholderiales bacterium
CCCGATGGTGCTGGCCACCAAGACCTGGGCCGTGGCGCACCTGCTGGCCAACAACACCTTGGCCGATGCGCTGTTGTTCGGCAGCTTCCTGGTCTGGGCGGCGTTCAGCTTTCGCGCCGCGCGGCAGCGTGACCGTGCGGCCGGCACTGCCTACCCACCGGGCGCCCTGGCCGGCACGGTGATGGCGCTGCTGGCCGGTGGGCTGGCCTACGCGCTGTTCGTCTTCTGGGCTCACCAGGCGCTATTCGGCGTGAAGCCGACGTGAGCGTCAAGCCGCCGCGCGCCGCTTCAACCAGCGCATGAAGCCGCCCAGCACGGGCAGCTTTTCATACAGCTCTTCGGCCGCGTCCCAGTAGTCGCGGTGCAGCGAGATCAGACCCTGCTCGTCCAGCTTCAAATGCGTGGCGCCGTGGATGCATTGAGCCCGGCCCGGTGCACGCGCCAGGGCAAAGTGAAAGTCCCAGGTCAGGAAGGCGTCGTCGCCTTGCGCCACCACGTTCAGCACCTTGAAGTGCGGCTGCACCAGGGTGGCGAACATGTGGCGATAGACCTCGGTGATGGCCGGCACGCCGGTCACGTCACGAAACGGGTCCTTGAAGCGCGCATGGGCGTGATAGTGGCGGCCCAGGTTGGGCAGGTCTTCGGCTTGCAGCGTTTCAAAAAACACCACCACTTCGCGCCAGGGTGTTGAGAACATATCGGTGGCGCCCGGCCGCCCGAAGACACTGAGCGCCCCCTCGGGTGCAGGAGCGAAGCGACGTGGGGGTTGTTTCATCTCAGCCTCCGGTGAATCGCCGCACGGCGCTGAAGTACATCACATCGGGCAACAGGCGCAGCGCCTTGAGCCACCAGGTGAAGCGGCGCGGAAAGTGAATCTCGAAGCGCCCCGCCGCCCAGCCATCCACCATGGCCTGCGCCGCAAACGCCGGGCTCACCATGGCCGGCATGTGAAAGCCGTTGTTGTGCGTCAGCGGCGTGTCCACGAAGCCGGGGTTGATGAGCGACACGCCCAGACCGAGCGGGTGCAGGTCGAGGTACAGGTTTTCAGCCAGGTTGATGAGCGCGGCCTTGGTGGGCCCGTAGGCCAGCGAACGCGGCAGCCCGCGGTAGCCGGCCACGCTTGAAACGATGCTCAGGTGCCCGCCCTGGCCGGCCGCGGCCTGCGCCAGCAACTGCGGCAACACGGCGCCAAGCAGCACCAGCGCGCCGGCCACGTTGACCTGCTGGTGGCGCAGTGCCACGTCGAGGTCGAACGACGTGGCGCGCATCGACGCGTAGGTGCCGGCGCTGAACAGCACCAGGTCGATGCGGCCGTGCCGCGCCACGATCTGCGCCACGGCGGCGCGCATGGCCACGTGGTCGGTGGCGTCCAGCGGCAAAGCCTGGCTGCCCGGGTGCTCTTGCTCAAACTGGCGCAGGGCGGGCACTGAGCGCGCCGACACCACCACCCTGGCGCCCAAGGCATGCAGCCGCGCCGCCGTGGCACGCCCGATGCCGCTGGACGCACCCACCAGCCACACCGTGCGGCCGGCCCATGCCTTGATGCGGGGGTTGAGCGACATAGCGGGCGTCAGAGGCGCTGAAAAGCGATGGTGACTTCGCCCAGCCGGATGCCGAACTTGCTCAGCGCGGCCTTGTTCAGCAGCACGCGCTCGTTCATCAGGTACATCCAGTCGTCGAAATCGACCTCGTAGACACTGCCGCCAACCGGCAGGCGCAAGGTGTAGCGCCAGTTCAGCGCGTTGCCGGCGGCCTGGCCCGCGGCCTCACCCACCACGTCATCGGCGCGGCCGCTGTAGCGGCCCTGGCCGTGGTCAACCAGGTGCCACACGCGGGTCTCGGCCTGGCCATCGCTGTAAGTGAAGCGTTCCGTTAGCGTGCCTGCCGCGCCGACCCAGCTTGCACTCATCGCCACGCTGAAACGCCGTTGCACCTTGCCGGCCCGGTCGGTGAACAGGCCGTGGGCCACGAGTTCCCCGTTGAAGTACTGGCGCAGGTTCAGCACCGGCGTCTGCGCGGCGTAGTCCTGCGGCGTTGGTGGGCTGGCGCAGCCCGCCAGGGCGGCAGCACAGGTCAGCAGCAGCCAGGCCAGATGGCGGACAAGTTGAGTCTTCATGCGGCAGCACTCCTGATCCAAAGCCGATACCAAAGCGCTGCGGCCACCAGCTTCAAGGCACAGGGCAGCAAGGCGTACGACAGGCTCAATGCCAGCAGCCCGTCGGCGCTGCGCTCGCCGGGCACATAGCCCAGCACGGCCAACAAGGGCAACGCGGCGCCGGCGGCCAGCGCCAGGTTGAGCTTGGTGGCGAAGTTCCACCAGCCGAAGTACGCGCCTTCGTGCTGGCCGCCGTGGCCGGCCTGGCGGATCACGCCGGCCAGCAGCGCGGCCGGCAACACCAGGTCAGCCCCCAAGGCGATGCCGCTGACCAGGCACACCGCCAGGTAGGCGGCCACGTCGCCCGGGCGGAGCGCGGCAGCGCCGACGAAGCTCAGCACCGCCAGGCCCATGCCCACCAGCCAGGCCCGCGCCAGGCCGATGCGCGCCACGCATCGCAGCCACAGCG
>JAYUHT010000089.1:0-18019 GCA_043766725.1 Burkholderiales bacterium
TTTGATCGTCACCACCCAAGGCAGGAGCCGTATGCGGTAGTTCCGCACGTACGGATCTGTGAAGGGGGAGCTGGGTAACTGGCTTTCCTACTTCGACACCAGCCCACCTGCCCCCACCACAGATACATTGCCTACATCGTCACCAGAAAGCAAAGATGCCAGCAGCGATGTACGCGGCCCTGTTCTTCACCGTGGCGCTGCTGGTGACGACAGCCTATTTCCTGATGGGCTCCGCGCCCCTGTTGATCCTCAAGCACGACACTGCCCTTGACGCCCGCTTCGTCCGCAGCTTCTTCAATACCTATTACCTGGCTGCGATGGTCACGGCCACCGCAACCTCAGTGAGCTATGCATTCGCGGGCCGGCCCGCATTCGCCATCGGATCGGCCGCGCTGGCGATCCTGGCCGTGATCCTTCGGCGCAAGATCCTTGGCAAGATGGATCTGCTTCGGGGCCAAATTCAAGCCGATCACATGGGCGCCATCCCGGGGTTTCGCAGAACCCATCTCATGGCGATGCTGATCAATCTCATCCAACTCGTGGTTGTGGTTTGGAGCCTCACCAGGTTCTCGCTTTAGGGCCCCTTCGCGCAGGTCACCTCGGCCGGCATCACGGGTGGCAACTCTGAATTCGGGCGTCAGGCGTGCGGCGCGAGTTCGCGCTGCAAATCGTTCAACACCTCATCGAGCCGGCGCAGCGCATGCACCAGCACCGGCGGCTGCGCGGCGGCACCGTCAAGCAGGGTGCGGGCCGGGTCGTCGAGCGCCGCATGGTCGAGCTGCAGGCCGTGGCGCGCGAACTGGCGCGACAGCAGCGAGCGGCGGGCGCGCAGGTCGGCCCGTGTGCGCTGGTAAGCATGCTCGGCCATCAGGCGGCGCCTCGAATAGCTGAAGGTGTTGGCCAGGAAGATCTGCGCGTCGCGGTGGTCGGGTTCGAGCAGCACGATGTCGGTGTGCGGGTGGCTGGCGGCATAGCCCTTCAGGCCTAACTCCAGTCTGGAGTGGATCAGGCTGCGGAAGGTCTGGCTCAGCACCACTGGCAGGCCGCCATCCACCAGCTTCGGAATGCCCAAACCGGCGCGCAGCGCCAGCGCCTGGCTGGCATCGAATGGCACCAGCGGGTTCAGGCAGATGATGAGGTCGAGCCGGTCTTCCAGCAGAACGCTGGCGTGCAGGGTCTTTTTCAAGGCGCCGTCGGCATACCAATGGCCGTTGATCAGCACCGGCGTGTACAGGCCAGGCAGCGCGGCACTGGCGGCCACGGCCTGCGAAATGGGCACATCGCGCCAACCGGGCATGCCGAAGGGCGCCGCCTGGCCGGTGTCCAGGTCGGTGGCCACGATCACCAGCTTGTGCGCCAGTTGCCTGAAGTCATCACTGCGCCCGGGCGCACTGAACAGGCGGTGCAGCTCGGCTTGCAGCGGCGCATGGCTGAACAGGCCCGTGGGCAGGGCCTGGCCAAGCGCCTCGGTCACCGACAACCAAGAATGCCGGCGCGATACGGCGCGCCCCGCGGCGCGAAGCAGTAAACCGGGCAGGGTGGCGGCGCGCTGCTTGAATTCAGCCCAGTGCGGCTGCACGAAGACGGCCGGGTTGATGCGATCTTGCTGTGGGCCTGTGCCATCAATGAAGCCGCTGGCCAACTGGCGCGGCGACAAGCCGTTGGCCAGCGCCGCGGCAATGAAAGCGCCGGCCGAAACGCCGACGTAGCCCTGCAAGTGGTTCAACGCCAAGCCTGGCAGTGACTCCTGCAAGGCGCACAGGGCGCCGATCTCATACGTGGCGCCCAAAGGCCCGCCCCCGGCCAGGGCCAGGCCGATGCGCGGGGCCGGCCGGGGGGAGGCCATGGTTAGCGCTCTCAGAGAGCCCTGCTGCGCGCACTGCGCTTGGCGGCAGGCTTGGGCGTGGCACGCTTGGCCGCGGTCTTGGGCGCCACAGCGGCCTTGCCTTGACGAGCGAGCTTGGCCACCGCAGCGGCCAGTTCGTCCACCCGAGCGGCCAGCGCGGCGACGTCTTTGGCCGTGGGCACGCCCAACTTGCCCAGCGCCTTGGCGGTGCGGGTTTCGAAAATCGACTCCAGCTTGTCCCAGTGCTGGCCGGCCTTGGCGCTCACGTCTTCGGCCATGGCGCTCATCTTGCCGGTGACTTCACCGAGCTTTTCTTCGGCCGCAGACTGGGTCTTGCGTTGCAGGCTTTGGCCTTCCTTGATGAGCGAATCGAACACCTTGGAGCCGCCTTCCTGGGCCTTGGCAAAGGCGCCCATGCCGGCCAGCCAGATCTGCTGGGCCTGCTCTTTCACCGCGCCGGCGAGCTGGCTGTCGAACATGCCCGCGGGCGACGCCGCTTTTTGCTCCGCCATCTTCTTCAGTTTCTTGACCATGTGTTCACCTCATGCAGTGGGTTAAACGGCGCCACCAAACTTGGCAGCGAACGAGGCAAAGTGTAGGCAGCCGTCCTGGGGTGCGCAGCCTATTCGGCTAGAGCGCGGGCCCTAATCGAGCCCCGCTTGGCCACTGCGTTGGGTCCTTGCCAAGAGCGGCAACTTGGCGAGAATGGCCGCTTCCAAAATCAGTGCGGCGCGCAGCACCGCCAGGAGCCCGACCATGCCCACCTTGCTTCGACAC
The DNA here is from genome assembly GCA_043766725.1 of Burkholderiales bacterium. Classification (GTDB taxonomy): domain Bacteria; phylum Pseudomonadota; class Gammaproteobacteria; order Burkholderiales; family Burkholderiaceae_C; genus Rubrivivax. The sequence goes on from JAYUHT010000089.1 coordinate 2,624, forward strand.
TTCTTCGCCACGCTGTTGGCGCTGTGCGCACTGGGCACGCAGGCCGCGCCGCGCGATGGCCTGGACGTGCGCCTGAGCGCGGCGCAACCAGTGATACGCGGTGATGTCGACATCGTCGTGGGCGTGACCGTCACCAACCTCACGCGCCACCCGATCCACCTGCTGCGCTGGCAGTTGCCGGGCGATGAAGTCGAAGCGCCGCTGTTCCGCATCACGCGCGACGGCGAGCCGGTGGCCTACACCGGGCCGCTGTTCAAGCGCGCCACGCCTGCCGCCGCCGACCGCACCCGCCTTGAAGCGGGCGCGACGCTGAGCTACGAGGTCGAACTGACCCAGGCGTATGACCTGGCGCGCAACGGCCGCTACGCGGTGCAATACCTGGGCCGCGGCGGCCACGGCCAGGGCGCACCGGTGCTCGAGTCCGACACGCTGTACCTGTGGCTCGAAGGGCGCAGTGAGAAGTCAGCGGCGCCCGCAGCGCCGCAGCCCGCTGCGGCCAGCGTCGGCTACACCGGCAACTGCTCGGCTTCGCAGAAGGGCCTATTGAATACCGCTGTGGGCGATGCCACCGCGTATGCCGGCAGCGCTGCCAGTTACCTGAATGGTTTGGGGAGCAGCTCACCGCGCTACACCACCTGGTTCGGTGCGTATTCGCCTGCAGGGCGGGCGACGGCGCTGGATCACTTCCAGAAGGCCCACAGCGCTTTCTCAACGCAGGCCCTGGTGCTCGACTGCAAGTGCAAGAAGCCCAGCGTCTACGCTTATGTCTATGCCACCCAGCCGTACAAAATTTACCTCTGTGGCGCGTTCTGGAGTTCGCCGGCCACCGGCACCGATTCCAAGGCCGGCACCCTGGTGCACGAGATGACTCACTTCACGGTCGTGGCCAGCACCAACGACTATGCCTACGGCCAGACCAACGCCAAGGCGCTGGCGATCAGCAACCCGACGCAGGCGCTGGACAACGCCGACAACCACGAATACTTTGCCGAGAACACATCTCCATTGCCGTGAGCGCGTGCGCCGCGCGCTGTGTGCCCTGGCCGGGCTGGGCATGGCGCTGAGCGTGGCAGCGCAAGCCACGCCGTCAGCGCTGCGCTGCCAGCTCGCGCTGCCGGCACAGGCGGCCTTGGGGCAGCCGCTGCGCCTGAAGCTCACGCTCACCAACACCGGCATACAGCCGCTGCAGGTGTTGACCTGGGCGACACCGTTTGACGGCTGGTTTGCGCCCTACGTGGCAGTGCGACTGGAAGGCCGCGACTTGCCGTACCGCGGCCCCAGCGTCAAGCGCGGCGAACCTTCGGTTGACGACTTTTTGCGGCTGGCCCCCGGGCGCTCACGCAGCGCCACCGTGAATGTGGCCCAGGCCTTCGAGTTGAACCAGCCGGGCAGCTATGAACTGGTGCCCCAAATCGTGTTGCACGACGTCATCGTGGCAGCGCGCCCGGTGCCGCGCTTGCGCGAGCAATTTCAGTCGCAACCCTTGAGCTGCCCGCATCTGCACTTTCGCATCGTGCCGCGTGCAACAAGCGGTTAGGCTTGCAGCCTGCCTCACAACAGCGACTCCGGCACCAGCGGGCGCAGCAGCATGAGCTTGATGCGCGTCCACAACGTGGAGTCGGGCTCCTCGGTCAGCACCATCTCCTTGCCGTCGTCGTCAAAGCCCAGCCACTCGCAACCCTGGCCGCCCGCGGCCAGGCGCACGCGGTAGGCGCTTTGCAGCCGGTCGAGGTCGATCACGCGGGCCGTTTCGCGCGCCAGGCCGGGGCTTTCGATGATCGAGCCCAGTTCGGTGTTGATGGTGGCCGAGCGCGGATCGAAATTCATCGAGCCGATGAAGACTACTTTGCGGTCGATCACCAGCAGCTTGGCGTGCAGCCGGCCCAGGCTTTCGCCGAAATGAAACATGCGCTGGTTGCGCTGCACGCGCGATGTGCTGACCTCGTACAAGTCGATGCCCAGGCGCAACAGTTCCTCGCGGTAGCGCGTGTAGCCGATGTGCACGATGGGCTCATCGGTCGAGCCCAGGCTGTTGGTCATGACGCTGATCTTCACGCCGCGCTGGCGCAGCTCGCGCAGCAGCTTCATGCCGCGTTCGCCAGGCACGAAATACGGGCTGCTGATCAGCACCTCGCTTTGCGCCTTCATCATCGGCTCGATGATGTTGTAGGTGACGCTGGTTTCGAGCAGATCGCCGCCTGCCTCGCCCTCGAACGGCTTGTCGGGGTGGTCGGCAAAGGCATAGGCCTCGCCCCAGATCAGGCCCAGCCGGCCGTCGGCCAGCTCCTCACGCAGCGGGCCATAGCCCAGGATGTCGCTGGGCGGCAGGGGCGGCGGCGCCGGGGTGTGGGCCGGGCCGGTGATGCGCTCGAAGTAACTGCGCAGCGCCGTGGGGTCAAGCGCAGAGTGGGCCACGCTTTGCAGCGGGAACACCGGCTCGCTGTTCCAGTAGCGGTCGAACAGCGCGGCCAGAGGGTCGATCAGCTTGCCCACCACGAAGGCGTCGAGGTCGATGAAGTTGCCATGCTCGCCGCGCAGGAAGTATTCGTCTGCGATATTGCGCCCGCCGATCACCGCGGCCACGCCGTCGGCGATGAACATCTTGTTGTGCATGCGGTGGTTCAAGCGCCCAAAGTCGTTCAGTGATGCAAGGTAGCGCCCGGCCTGGCCGGCGCCGCGCGCGCAGCAAAACGGGTTGAACAGGCGCAACTGCACATTCGGGTGGGCGGCAAAGGCCAGCAAAAGCTCGTCATGCCCGCCGGTGTACAGGTCGTCGATCAACAGACGCACACGCACGCCGCGCAGTGCGGCGTCGCGCAGCGCGCGCAGCAGCGTGCGCCCGGCCAGGTCACCTTCGAGGTGGTAGTACTGAACGTCAAGCGACACCTGCGCCATTTGCGCCAGTTGTGTGCGCGTGTCAAACGAGAACGGGCCCAGCGGCAGCAGGCGAAAGCCCGAGTGTTCTTCTTTGGGCATGCTGGTGGCCACGATCTGGCCCAGCCGGGTCTGGCCGCTGCCTTCGATGGCGCTGCTGGCCAGCGCTTCGCGGTCGACCTTGGGCAGCGGTGTGGCGCAGGCCATGAGCAGCGAGCTGATCAGCAAGCAAGCGGCCCAGGCCCAGGGGCGATGTGAGGACGGCATGGCTTTGTTCATCATGGCGGTCGCTGGCAAAGCATGGCGAGATTGTGGCGGCGCCATGCGCGTTCGACGACCCCAAGCGCTTCGGGTTAGTGCCCAACAGGCGCGCTCGCCTTTGCTGAAGAATGGCTGCCACACCTTCATTTCGCCTGCCCTCATCGGGGTGGCACACCAGGAGTTCACCATGCAGTACTTCGTCACCGGCGCCACCGGCTTCATCGGCAAGCGCTTGGTCAAGGCCTTGCTGGCCCGGCGTGGCGCCGTGGTGTACTTTTTGCTGCGCCCGGGCAGTGAAGACAAGGTTGCGGGGTTGATGCAGTACTGGGGCGTTAGCAAGAGCCGCGCCATTGCCGTGGGGGGCGACCTCACCAGCAAGAAGCTGGGCGTGAGCGGCGAAGACATCAAGGCGCTGAAAGGGCAGATCGATCACCTCTACCACCTGGCCGCGGTGTACGACCTGAGCGCGGACGAAGAAAGCCAGGTTCGCGTCAACGTTGAGGGCACGCGCAACACGGTGGAATTTGCCAAGGCGATCGATGCCAAGCACCTGCATCACGTGAGCAGCATCGCCGCCGCTGGCCTGTATGACGGTGTCTTCCGCGAAGACATGTTCGAGGAGGCTGACGGCCTGGAGCACCCGTATTTCATGACCAAGCACGAGAGCGAAAAAATCGTGCGCAAGGAATGCAAGGTGCCATGGAGCGTGTACCGCCCGGCGCTGGTGGTGGGCGACAGCCAGACCGGCGAGATGGACAAGATCGACGGGCCCTACTACTTCTTCAAGCTCATTCAACGCACGCGCCAGTTGCTGCCGCCCTGGATGCCCAGCATCGGCCTCGAAGGTGGGCGCATCAACATCGTGCCTGTGGACTTTGTGGTTAACGCCCTGGAACACATCAGCCACCAGGCGCACACCGCGGGCAAGTGCTACCACCTGGTGGACCCAGCGGGTTACCGCGTGGGCGATGTGCTCGACATCTTTGCCCGCGCCGCGCATGCGCCGAAGATGAACCTGTTCATCAACGCCGCGCTGCTGGGCTTCATACCCAAGAGCGTGAAGAAGGGCATGCTGGCGCTGGCGCCGGTGCGGCGCATTCGCAATGCGGTGATCAAGGACCTGGGCCTGCCCGAAGACATGTTCACCTTCATCAACTACCCCACGCGCTTTGACCGGCGCGAGACCGACGCCGCGCTGAAGGGCAGCGGCATCGAGTGCCCCAACCTGAACGACTACGCCTGGGCGCTGTGGGACTACTGGGAACGCCACCTCGACCCGGCCTTGTTTGTTGACCGCAGCCTGAAGGGCACGGTGGGCGGCAAGGTGGTGCTGGTGACGGGCGGGTCGTCGGGCATCGGCCTGTCTTCAGCTTGCCGCTTCGCGCAGGCCGGCGCCACCACCATCATCTGCGGCCGCGGCGAAGACAAACTCGTGGCTGCGGTGGCCGAGATCAAGGCCTATGCCGGCAACGAGGCCAAGGTGTTCAGCTACTCGGTGGACATTGCCGATGAAGCCAGTTGCGCCGAGTTCGTGAAGACGCTGCAAGAACAGCATGGCGGGGTTGATTTCCTGATCAACAACGCCGGGCGTTCGATCCGCCGCGCCATTGAGGCCAGCTACGACCGCTTTCATGACTTCGAGCGCACCATGCAGCTCAACTACTTCGGCAGCTTGCGCATCACCATGGGCCTGCTGCCGGGCATGGTGGCCAGGAAGCGCGGCCATGTCGTCAACCTCAGCAGCATCAGCGTGCTGGTGAACGCGCCGCGCTTCTCGGCCTACGTGGCCAGCAAGGCCGCGCTCGACGCCTGGACGCGCTGCGCCAGCAGCGAATTCGCTGATCAAGGCATCACCTTCACCACCGTCAACATGCCCCTGGTGCGCACGCCCATGACGGCGCCGACCAAGATCTACGACAGCATGCCCTTGCTCAAACCGGAAGAAGCAGCGGACATGATCGTGCAGGCCTGCGTTGAAAAGCCGGTGCGCGTGGCCACGCGGCTGGGCATCTTCGGTGAAGTGCTGCATGCGGCCGCGCCGCGCATCACGCAGATCGTGATGAACACCACCTTCCGCATGTTCCCAGACAGCGCTGCGGCCAAGGGCGACAAGAGCGCGAAACCGCAGCTTTCACCCGAGGCCATGGCGATGGCGCAGATGATGCAGGGCATCCACTTTTAAGTGCCCTCCATGCGGCGGGGTTGTGAAACGCAAAACGTAGAAAGCAAGGGAGCGGACATGTCGCGCAAGTTCATTCTTTGGCTGGCAATGGGGTGGTGCGTGGCGCTCAGCGGCCCCAGCCTGGCGGCGCCCGACAGATCGTTCGCGCTGGTGTCGCTGATCGGCGACAAGCTCGAAGTGGTGATGGCCATGCCTGGCACCGGCAGCAGCCTGGATCGCAACCGGCGTGAGGTGATCGCCGACGCACGCGGTGTGATGGACACCGTGGCGCTTCGTCTGGCATTGGCCGCGGTGCAGAAAGCGGAGCCGAGCGCGAAGGCGGTGGCCTTGGGGCTGGCGCCGTCAGCCTTGCACGAGCGCCAGGACCGGCTGTTCGATGGCGACAGCGTGGCCTTGCCGGGAGCGCTGGTGGATGCGTTGGTGAATGCCAAGGCTTCCCATTTGCTGTTGATCACCAAACGCCGCGCCGAAGCGCGCGTGCCGTTTGCGGATGGGCACCGAGGCGTGGGCCAGGTTCAGGGGCTGGGCTTCTATGTCGACTTCCAGCAAGGCGTCATCCGTGGTGACAACCTCGATCTGGTGCGTGGCTTCATCGCGCCTTTCGCCTACCTGCGCGTGTCGCTGGTGGACGTCGGCTCGGGCAAGGTGCTTGCCCAAGAAGCGGTTGAAGGTATGAGAACGGTGCCCGCCACGCAGGACGCGAACCAGCAGTCGGCGTGGGACGCCATGACGGCAGCCCAGAAAGTGGCGGCCCTCGAGCGCTTGTTGCGCGAACAGTTGAACGAGAGCGTGGCCAAGCTGCTCACTCGCTGAGCTGCAACACCAGCTTGCCGAAATTTTCCCCAGTGAACAGTTTCGTTAGCAGCGCTGGGAAGTCGGCCACGCTGCCCTTGACGACGTCTTCACGGCTGTGCATGCGGCCTTCCTTCAAGTGGCCGGCGAGTTCGGCAATGGCTTGCGGGAAGCGCGCCGTGTAGTCGAACACCACCATGCCTTCCATGCGCGCGCGGTTCACCAGCAGCGAGAGGTAATTCTTCGGCCCGGCCACCGCAGCGGTGGCGTTGTACTGGCTGATCGCGCCGCAGATCACGATGCGCGCCTTGCGGTTGATGCGCGTGAGCACCGTATCCAGAATGTCGCCGCCCACGTTGTCGAAATAAACGTCAACGCCTTTGGGGCAGTGCTGCTTCAAGCCGTCTTTCACCGGCCCGGCCTTGTAGTCGATGCAGGCGTCAAAGCCCAGTTCCTTCACCACGAATTCGCACTTGGCCGCGCCGCCCGCAATGCCCACCACGCGGCAGCCCTTGAGCTTGGCCAATTGGCCCACGGTCTGCCCCACGGCGCCCGCCGCGCCGGAGACGACAACCGTTTCTCCGGCCACCGGCTGGCCGACGTCGAGCAGGCCGAAGTACGCCGTCATGCCCGGCATGCCCAGCACGTTGAGCCACTGCGCCACGCTGCCCAGGCGCAGGTCGATGTGCGCCACGTCATTGAGCATTGCAGGCGCGAGCACGGTGTGGGTCTGCACCCCGGGGGCGAAGCTGAGTTGGTCGCCCAGCGCGAATTTCGGGTTCTTTGACGCCAACACCACGCCAATACCGCCGGCACGCATGACCTCGCCAAGGCCCACCGGTGGGATGTAGCTCTTGCCTTCGTTCATCCAGCCGCGCATGGCCGGGTCGAGTGACAGGGCCAGGGTCTTGACCAGCACACCGCCCTCGGGCAGATCGCCCACCGGTTCTTGCGTGAATTGCCAATCGCTGGTCTGGGTGTTGCCCACCGGCCGGGCGGCCAGGCGCACTTGTTGGTTGATGAGGCTGGCTTGGGCAGGTGCGGTCATGGTGATCCTTCTGTGGCAGGGGCGTGCGGTGAACGTGGCGTTGGGCAGGCGTTGACTTCAAGGGTGATGTGGCGCAGCGCCTTGAGCGGTTGCAGGCGTGCGCGATACGCCGCGGGCGCCAGCGGCTGATCTGCCACGATGCTGATGATGGCCGCGTGCGCCTGCGCGCCAATTTGCCACACGTGCAGATCGGCCACCTTGGCGTCGCCATCGGTTTCGATGCGTGCGCGCACCGCGTGCGCCAACGTGGCGTCAGCGCTGGCGTCAACCAGGCTGCGCGCGGCTTCGCGCCACACCGGCCAGGCCCAACGCGCAATCACCACGGCGCCGAGCAAGGCCACCGCGGGGTCGAGCCAGCGCAGGCCCCACCACAGGCCGCCGGCCAGCGCGGCCAGGGCTAACACCGAGGTGAAGGCGTCGGCCAACACATGCAGCATTGCGGCGTGGAAATTGGCGTCGCGGTGGCCAGGTGGCTGGGCCTGGTCATGCGCATGGCTGACCCCGTGCCCGTGGCCGTGATCGTGGCCATGGCCATGGTGCGCATGCCCGGCGTGGCCCGGCGTGTCGCCGGGTGCCGCGCGCGCCAGCAGCCAGGCACACAGCAGGTTCACCACCAGGCCGATCACCGCCACGACCAGGGCTTCGCGGTAGGCCACGTCGCGCGCGGCGCGCAATGCCGCCACGCCTTCGAAGACCAATGACAAGGCCACGGCGCCCAGCAACAAGGCGCTGGTGTAGGCGGCCAGCATCTCGATCTTCCAGCCGCCAAAGGCAAAGCGCTGGCTGTGCGCGGCGCGGCGCGCCAGGTCGATGGCCATGGCCGCGCCGCCCAGCGCCAGGGCGTGGGTGCCCATGTGCCAGCCGTCGGCCACCAACGCCAATGAACCGCTCCAATAGCCCACCACCAGTTCGCCCAGCATGGCGGCCAGCGTGATCAGGCTGACCTGCCACATCGAGCGCGAACGCGCGGCTGCGCCAGCCAGGCCAAAGGCGTGGTCATGTGTGAAGGGGGCCAGGTCGTGTTGATGCCCAGCCACTTGTTCGGCCGGGCGCGGGGCAGGGTGCATGGCGCTACTTTAAGCCCGGCGCCTTCATACAATTCGTGCGCCCACTCCGCTTGCCAAACATGACATCGCATCAACATCAGCCGATTGACTTGAGCCACATTTCGCCACGCGACAAGGCCGAGATCTTGTCGCAGGCCTTGCCCTACATCCGGCGCTTTCATGGCAAGACGATCGTCATCAAGTACGGCGGCAACGCCATGACCGACCCGGCGTTGCAACAGGACTTTGCCGAAGACGTCGTGCTGCTCAAGCTGGTGGGCATGCACCCGGTGGTGGTGCATGGCGGCGGGCCGCAGATCGAAGACGCGCTGAACAAGCTGGGCAAGAAGGGCAGCTTCATTCAGGGCATGCGCGTGACCGACGCTGAAACCATGGAGGTTGTTGAATGGGTGCTGGCCGGTGAGGTGCAGCAAGACATCGTGGGCATGATCAACTTTGCCGGCGGCAAGGCCGTGGGCCTCACGGGGCGCGACGGCGGCTTGATCCGCGCGCGCAAGCTCAAGCTGGTGGACCACAAGAACCCGGCCATCGAGCACGACGTGGGGCAAGTGGGCGAGATCGAGTCGATCGACCCCAGCGTGGTGCGCGCGCTGCAAGACGACCAGTTCATTCCGGTCATCTCGCCGCTGGGGTTCGGCAAGGGAAACGAGAGCTACAACATCAACGCCGATGTGGTGGCCGGCAAGCTGGCCGAGGTGTTGAAGGCCGAGAAGCTGATGATGCTGACCAACACCCCGGGCGTGCTCGACAAGGCCGGCAAGCTGCTCACCAATCTGAGCGCGCGCGAGATTGACGAGCTGTTCGCCGACGGCACCATCCACGGCGGCATGTTGCCCAAGATCGGCAGCGCGCTCGATGCCGCGCGCAACGGCGTGAACACGGTGCACATCATCGACGGGCGCGTGCCGCATGCGATGCTGCTGGAAGTGCTCACCGACCAAGCTTACGGAACGATGATCCGGTCGCATTGAGCAAGGTGTTAGCAGATTCCCGGGTCTGGCTGTTCGACCTCGACAACACCCTGCACAACGCCTCGTTCGCTGCCTTTGCCGGCATCAACGAGGGCATGAACGAGTACATCGTGCGCGAGCTGGCGCTGGCACACGCCGACGCGGCGCTGCTGCGCCGCCACTATTGGCAGCGCTATGGCGCCACACTGCTGGGGCTGGTGCGCCACCATGGCGTGAACGGGCCGCACTTCCTGCATCACACGCACCTGCTGCCCGGGTTGGAGTCGCGCGTGCACGGCCACCCGCACGACCTTGCTGCACTCAAGCGCCTGCGCGGGCGCAAGATCATCCTGACCAACGCGCCGCGTGCCTACGCCTTGCGCGTGCTCGGCGCGCTGGGCATCACGCATTGGTTCGACGCGGTGCTGGCGATCGAAGACATGCACATGTTTGGCCACTACCGGCCCAAACCCGATGCGCGCATGCTGCGCCGCCTGCTGGCCCGGCTGCGCGTGCCCGCTGGGCATTGCGTGCTGGTGGAAGACACGCTGGACCATCAACGCAGCGCGCACCGCCTGGGCATGCACACGGTGTGGATGCAGCGCTGGGCCAAGGCCGCAGGTGGGCCGGGGCGTTGGGTGAGCAAGCCGCCGTATGTGCGCCACCGCGTGCGCAGCTTGAAAGCCTTGTTGCGCCTGTGAATATTCGGCGCCTGCTCGGTGTTTACCTGCATCCGGCGCCGCGCGACCCCTGTGCAAGAATCTGCCGGCCACCCCGCTAGCGCGCCGACACAGAGGTATCGGAACATGATGAAACCGATGGATTCGGGCCGAGGCCTAGGCGCAAAGCACAGCGATACCCGGAGGTATCGCGAGCATTTGCAACGACGGCATCGGCTCGAAGACGCGGTTTCATGTTTCGATATCTCTGGGTTGGTGTGCTAGACCCTGCCGCCGCGATGCCAGACGCCCCCGATCACGCTGAAATCGCGCCCCTCGCTGAAGAGCTTCAGGCTGGCGATGGCAAGGCCACGCGCAAGCGGCCCAAGCCAGGCGAGCGCCGCGTGCAGATCCTGCAAACCCTGGCCAGCATGCTGGAGCAACCTGATGCCGAACGCATCACCACCGCGGCGCTGGCCGGGCGCTTGCAGGTGAGTGAAGCGGCGCTGTACCGCCACTTCGCCAGCAAGGCGCAAATGTTCGAAGGGCTGATCGAGTTCATCGAAAGCTCGATCTTCAGCCTGGTGAACCAGATCACCGAACGCGAGAGCGCGCCGGCCGTGCAGGCGCAAAAAATCGTGCTGCTGCTGCTGCAATTCGGCGAGCGCAACCCTGGCATGGCGCGCGTCATGGTGGGCGACGCACTGGTGTTTGAAAACGTGCGGCTCGATGCGCGCATGAACCAGTTCTTCGACCGCATTGAAAGCACCTTGCGCCAATGCCTGCGCCAGGTGGCTGAAGGCCAGGGGGTGGCCACGCCCACGGTGCAGGCCAACGCGCTGGCCTCTGCGCTCACAGCCCTGGTGGTGGGCCGCTTGCAGCGCTTTGCGCGCTCGGGGTTCAAGCGTTTGCCCACCGAGGCGCTCGAGCTTCCGTTGCTGCGTTTTTGTAGCTGAGGTGCTACACATTGAAGTGGCCGGCACCACGCTGGCCTTGCTGCCGCAGCGCGCGGCCTACATCCCTGCCACCCAAACGCTGCTCGTGGCCGATGCCCACTTCGGCAAGGCGCACAGCTTTCGCCGCCTGGGTGTGCCCGTGCCCAGCGGCACCACGGCGCAAAACCTGCAACGCCTGAGCCAGGCGCTGGCCATGACCGGCGCCAACGAGTTGATTTTTCTGGGCGATTTGCTGCACGCGGCGCGCGGCGTCTCAGCGGAACTGGTGCTGGCCTTGGCGGCCTGGAAGCGCAACCACGCCGCTCTGCGCTGGACGCTGGTTCGCGGCAACCACGACCAGCATGCAGGCGACCCGCCGCCCGAGTTGGGCATGCGCGTGCGTGACGAGCCGCTGGCCCACGGCCCCTTTGCCCTGTGCCACCACCCGCAGGCCGTGCCCGGCGCCTACGCGCTGGCCGGGCACCTGCACCCGGGCGTGAATTTGGGCCGCGTGGCCAGGCTGCGGCTGCCGTGTTTCTGGTTCTCCGAGCAACAAGGTGTGTTGCCGGCGTTTGGCGATTTCACCGGCACGGCCGGCATCCGCCGAGCGTCTGCAGACCGCGTCTTTGCGGTCACCGAGCAGGCCGTGCTGGCCCTGCCCTGATGAGAGCCTGTGAACAAATCCAGCACACCCGCTCGGCCGCCCCAGCCGGCGCTGCTCGTCGTTGCAAATGCTCGCCATAGCCCGCGCTATGGCTGTGCTTTGCGCCTAGATCGACACCGGCTGGAGCACCCGCTCGGGCGCGCCGGATTCATTCACAGGCTCTGTCGGTGCCATGGAAGAATCGCGACCGCTTATGAACGATGCCAACCCTGCTGACCTGGCCGCGCTGCTGACCCGCGCCCACGCCTTGCTCGACCGCCTGGGCACGCTGCTGCCGCATGCGCCGCAGCCGCCCGACTGGCAGGCGTCCCATGCCTTTCGCTACCGCAAGCGCGGCAGCGCCGGCGTGCTCGAACCCGTGCGCCACGTCTCGCGCATTGCCTTGGCCGAGCTGGTGGAAGTAGAGCCGCAAAAGGAACGGTTGGTGCGCAACACCGAGCAGTTCGTGGCCGGCCACGGTGCCAACAACGTGCTGCTCACCGGCGCGCGCGGCACGGGCAAGAGTTCGCTCATCAAGGCCTGCCTGAATGAGTTCGCGCCGCGCGGCTTGCGCCTGATCGAGGTGGACAAGGTCGACCTGGTGGACCTGCCCGACATCGTCGACCTGGTGGCCGAACGGCCCGAGCGCTTCATCGTCTTTTGCGACGATTTGAGCTTCGATGAAGGCGAGCCTGGCTACAAGGCACTGAAGTCGATTCTCGACGGCTCGATTGCCCAGGCCTCGGACAACGTGCTCATCTACGCCACCAGCAACCGGCGCCACTTGCTGCCCGAGTACATGGCCGAGAACCTGAGCTACAAGCACACCGAAGACGGTGAAGTTCACCCTGGTGAAGTGGTGGAGGAGAAGATTTCACTGTCAGAACGCTTTGGCTTGTGGATCAGCTTCTACCCGTTCACGCAGGCCGAATACCTGGCCATCGTTGAACAATGGTTGCGCCACTTCGGCGCCAGCGCGCCAGACATTGCCGCGGCGCGTGGCGAGTGCCTGGTGTGGGCGCTGGAGCGAGGCTCGCGTTCGGGCCGCGTGGCTTACCAGTTTGCGCGCGACTATTTCGGCAGACAAGCCAGCGGCAGGCACGGCACTTGAGCCCGCTCGGCCGCCCGAAGGGCGAATTCCTGAATGCGAAGCATGAAGGGTTCTAAGTGAATTCGCTCACGCAGCGCACTCCCGTTGATGTGGCGGTGGGCGTGCTCATCGACACACAGGGCCGCTTCCTGCTCACGTCGCGCCCGGCCGGCAAGGTCTACGCCGGCTACTGGGAATTCCCGGGCGGCAAACTTGAAGCCGGCGAAAGCGTTGAACAGGCGCTGCGCCGTGAATTGCATGAAGAGCTGGGCATCACCATCGGCGCGGCGCTGCCGTGGAAGATTGAGTTGATGGACTATGAGCACGCCCGCGTGCGCCTGCACTTCTGCAAGGTCTTCATGTGGCACGGCGAGTTGCAGATGCGTGAGGCGCAGCGCATGGCGTGGCAAGTGTTGCCAGTGGCGGTGGTGCCCGTGCTGCCAGGCACGTTGCCGGTGCTGCGCTGGTTTGCTGCCGAGCAGGGTTTCGTTGGCGCCACGCACCAGGTGTGATTGCTACACTGCCCGGATGAGTTGGCTTGATGATGTGAAGTGGGACACCCAGGGTCTTGTACCCGTGGTGGCGCAAGAGCAGGGCAGCAACGACGTGCTCATGTTCGCCTACATGAACCGCGACGCGTTGGCGCGCACCGCGCAGTGCGGCCAGGCGGTGTACTTCAGCCGTTCGCGCCAGCGCTTGTGGCACAAGGGCGAAGAGTCTGGCCACTTTCAACAGGTGCATGAAATCCGCCTCGATTGCGACGCCGACGTGGTGCTGTTGAAGGTCACGCAGCTCGGCCATCAACCCGGTGAACCCGGCATTGCGTGCCACACCGGGCGCCACAGTTGTTTCTTTCGCAAGCTCGATGGCGACGCCTGGCACAGCGTGGAGCCGGTGTTGAAGGCGCCGGCAGAAATCTACACAAAAGCATGACCAGCGATGACACCCTTGCCCGCCTGGCCCTGGTGGTGAAGCAGCGGCGCGCTGGCGACCCTGAAAAAAGCTATGTCGCACGCTTGTTTTCGAAGGGGCCTGACGCCATCTTGAAAAAAGTGGGCGAAGAAGCCACTGAAGTGGTGATGGCCGGCAAGGATGGCGACGCCGCCAAGGTGGTCTACGAAGTGGCTGACCTGTGGTTCCACACCCTTATGGTGCTGGAGCAGTTCGGCCTGCAACCGGCTGATGTGTTGGCGGAACTGCGCCGGCGCGAAGGCCTTTCAGGGCTGGAAGAGTTTGCAGCCCGCAAGCTCAAAGGCCGCGAAAGCGAGGGTGTATGAACCAGGTTGTAGACGTTGGCGCGCGCGACAGCTCGCTCAAGACCGTGGGCCAGATCAGCTACTTGCTGCACACCATCGTGGCGGTGGGCGCGGTGTTGCCCGGCGCGCAAGCCAGCACGTTGCTGCTGCTCGTGGCGTTCATCATCGACGTGGTCAAGCGTGGTGATGCCGCCGGCACCTGGCAGGAATCGCACTTCAGCTGGCGCATCCGCAGTGTGCTGTGGGCCGGTGGGCTGTACCTCATCACCGCGCCGTTGTGGGTTTTGCTCATTGCGCCTGGCTGGATCGCCTGGGCCATCATTTCAGTCTGGTTCCTTTACCGCGTGATTCGTGGTTGGATGAAGCTGAACAGTCAACAGCCCATGCCCACCTGACACGATGTGACCCAACATGAGCGCTGAGCTGAACTGCATCTTCTGCAAGATCATCGCCGGGCAAATCCCGGCGAAGAAGGCTCATGAAGACGACGAGCTGCTCGCCTTTCATGACATCGCGCCGTGGGCGCCGGTGCATGTGTTGGTCATACCCAAGACCCACATCACCACGCACTACGACATCACGCCCGAGCATGCACCGATGCTCGGGCGCATGGTGGCCCTGGCGCCCAGGCTGATGCGCGAGTTGGGCGTGCACAACGGCTTTCGCACCCTCATCAATTGCGGGCCCGATGGGCGCCAGGAAGTGCAGCACCTGCACATGCATGTGATGGGCGGGCCCAGGCCCTGGCTGAGGGGGTGACCTTGCACCCCGCAGCCTAGAATCAACGCAAGACATTTCTGGAGTGATGACATGGGTTCATTCAGCATTTGGCATTGGTTGATCGTGCTGTTGGTGGTGGTGTTGATCTTTGGCACCAAGAAGCTGAAGAACATGGGCAGTGACCTGGGCGCTGCCGTTAAGGGCTTCAAAGACGGCGTGAAAACGGGTGGTGATGCCGCTGCGGGCGATGCCGCCGCCACGCAGCAAGTGCCCGGCCCGGCGCATGACGCGCGCAACACGGTTGACGTCGAAGCCAAGACCAAAGGCTGAGCCGGCTTGAACTGCACTGCCGCTGAACGCGCTGCATGATCGACTTCGGTTTCGACAAGATCGCCCTTATTGGCGCGGTGGCGCTGATCGTCATTGGCCCTGAAAAACTGCCACGCGTGGCCCGCACCGTGGGCCACATGTTGGGCAAGGCGCAGCGCTATGTGGCCGACGTGAAGGCGGAGGTCAGCCGCTCGATCGAACTCGAAGAACTGAAGAAGGTGAAGACTCAGTTCGAAGAGGCGGCGCGCAACGTCGAGCAAACCGTGCAGGGCGAAGTGGCGCAGGCCAACACGGCGTTCGAGTCGACCTGGAGTTCATCAACCCAGGGGCTGGAATCGGCCTACCACGCGCCGCTGGAAGAGCCGCCGCCGACCTACAAACACCCGAAGAAGCACTGGCGCTTGAAGCGCAGTGCCATGCCCGGTTGGTACAAGCAACGCAATGGCGTGCGCACGCGCGCGCTTTCGGGCGCGGCGCGGGTGGCGCGCTATCGGCCGCGCGCCAAAGCGCTGCCATGAGCCCGCCCGGCCGCCATGGGCCACGAAGGGGCCCCTACGGGCCCTGGGCGAATACCGCAGTGCGCAGCACG
>JAYUHT010000090.1:0-6837 GCA_043766725.1 Burkholderiales bacterium
GCCGCCGGCCATGATCTTGATCTGGTTGGCGCCGTTGCGCACCTGCTCGCGCACGGCGCGGCGCACCTCGCCCACGCCGTCGGCAATGGCGCCGATCAGCCCCAAGCCGGCACAGGCGCAGAACATCTCGCGCGTGCGCACGCCCTTGGGCCGCATGTCGGCATGGCCCCCGGTTTGCGAAATGGGGAAGCCGGCAATGAACAAACGCGGGCCGGCGAACAGGCCGCGCGCCACGGCTTCCTGCAAGCCGAAATCGGCGCCTGCGGCGTCGCGCACGCTGGTGAAACCGCGCTGCAACATGCCGCGCATGATCTCGCTGCTTTGCGCGGTGACGAGCGAGGGCGGCTGCAACGCCAGGCTCACCAGGTCGTGCGAGGCGGCCACCACATGCACATGAGCATCGATCAAGCCGGGCAGCACCACGCGGCCGGCGGCATCAAACACCTGCGCCGAGTCCACCGCAATGGGCTCTTGCGTCACGGCTCGCACCACGCCGTCTTCCATCACCACCGTGCTGCGTGGCCGCAGCACGCCCGCGGCGGCGTCGAACAGGTTGGCGTTGATGACGGCCTGGCGCTGCCTCACTTGCGTCATCGCGTTCACCCCATGCAGCGCTGTTGTGCTGCGGCGTATTCGCGCTCCAGGCGCGCCACCAGTTGCCCTGCCGGCAGCACCTGGTCGATGACCGAAATGCCTTGGCCACAACCCCAGATGTCTTTCCAGGCCTTGCCCTTGGAGCCTTCTCCGGTTGAGAAATTCATCTTGCTCGGGTCGCTTTCGGGTAGCGCATCGGGGTTCAGCCCGGCATTCACGATCGAAGGCTTGAGGTAGTTGCCATGCACGCCGGTGAACAGGCTGGAATAGACGATGTCGTCGCTGCTGCAATCGACGATGCATTGCTTGTAGGCGTCGCTCGCCCGCGCTTCGGTGGTGGCCACGAAGGCCGAGCCGATGTAGCCGAAATCGGCCCCCATGGCGCGCGCGGCCAGCACCGCGCCGCCGGTGGCGATGCAGCCGCTCAGCGCCAGCGGGCCGTCAAACCATTGGCGAATTTCTTGCACCAGCGCGAACGGGCTCTTCACGCCGGCGTGGCCGCCGGCGCCGGCCGCCACGGCGATCAGGCCGTCAGCGCCCTTCTCGATGGCCTTGCGCGAAAAGGCGTTGTTGATGATGTCGTGCAACACGATGCCACCCCAGGCGTGCACGGCGTCGTTGATGTCGGTGCGCGCACCCAGCGAGGTGATGATGATCGGCACCTTGTACTTGGCGCACACCGCCATGTCATGGTCGAGCCGCTCGTTCGTGCGGTGCACGATCTGGTTGATGGCATAGGGTGCGCTGGGCAGGTCGGGGTGGGCACGGTCCCAGGCGGCCAGGCCTTCGGTGATCTCGGCTAACCATTCATTCAACTGTTCGGCCGGCCGGGCGTTGAGCGAGGGCATCGAGCCGACGATGCCGGCGGTGCACTGCGCAATCACCAGCTTGGGGTTGCTGACGATGAACAGCGGCGCACCGACGACGGGCAGGCGAACACGGCTGAAGACGGCGGGCAAGGGCATCAGAAGGACTCCAGGGCCAGGGCGGTGACCGACGAGGCGCCTTCAACGATGCTGTCGCGCAGCGCCGAGGCTTGGGTGAGGATGTGGTCGGCGTGGAATTGCGCGGTGATGATCTTGGCGCGCATGAAATCGGGCTCGACGCCTTCGGCCAGGCGGTCTTCGGCCACCATCAGCGCACGCGCCATCTGCCAGCCGCTGACCATGGTGCCGGCCAGCATCAAGTAAGGCACGCTGCCGGCGTAGACGTCATTCGGCTTGGCCTTGGAACGGTCTACCACGAACGCCACCACATCCAGAAACGCCTGCCGTGCAGCGCCCAGGCGGCGTGCCATGTTGCGGCCGGCGTCACTCGGGCGCGCCTGCAACGCCCCTTCCGTGGCCTGAACTTGCGCGGCCACGGCGCGCGCCACCGCGCCACCATCGCGCGCGGTTTTGCGGCCCACCAGGTCGTTGGCCTGGATGGCCGTGGTGCCTTCGTAGATGGTGAGGATCTTGGCGTCGCGCAGGTGCTGCGCCGCGCCGGTTTCTTCAATGAAGCCCATGCCGCCATGCACTTGCACGCCCAGGCTGGCCACGTGCAGGCTCATCTCGGTGGCCAGGCCCTTGACCAGCGGCACCAGGAATTCATAGAAGGCCTGGTTCTGCTGCCGCGCCTGCGCATCGGGGTGGCCGTGCGCTGCGTCATGAGCGGCCGCGGCCACCAGGGCCATGGCACGGCAGGCCTCGGTTTGCGCGCGCATGGTCATGAGCATGCGCCGCACATCGGGGTGGTGGATGATGGCGCCGGCGCGCGGCAGCGAGCCATCGACCGGCCGGCTTTGCACGCGCTCACGCGCAAAGTTCACGGCCTGCTGCATGGCACGCTCGGCCACCGCGATGCCCTGCAAGCCCACGCCGAAGCGCGCCGCGTTCATCATGATGAACATGTATTCGAGGCCGCGGTTTTCTTGCCCGACCAGCGTGGCCACGGCGCCACCATGGTCACCATATTGCAGCACCGCGGTGGGGCTGGCTTTGATGCCGAGCTTGTGTTCGATGCTCACGCAATGCACATCGTTGCGTGTTCCGTTAGCCAACACTTTGGGGCACGCGAACAGCGAAATGCCCTTCACGCCTTCGGGCGCACCCACCACGCGCGCGAGCACCAAGTGG
This sequence comes from Burkholderiales bacterium, assembly GCA_043766725.1. Lineage (GTDB taxonomy): Bacteria > Pseudomonadota > Gammaproteobacteria > Burkholderiales > Burkholderiaceae_C > Rubrivivax. The sequence continues at coordinate 2,712 of JAYUHT010000090.1, forward strand.
ACGATGTTCTCGGCCAGGTCGTGTTCGCCGTAGGTGATAAAGATCTTGGTGCCGAAGAGTTTGTAGCTGCCGTCGGGTTGCGGCTCGGCGCGGGTGCGCACGGCCGCCAGGTCGCTGCCCGCTTGCGGCTCGGTGAGGTTCATCGAGCCGGTGAAGCGCCCTTCGATCATGTTCGGAATGAACTCGGCCTTTTGCGCATCGGTGCCCGCGGTGAGCAAGGCTTCGATGGCGCCGTCTGTCAGCAGCGGGCACAGCGCGAAACTCAGGCTGGCGCTGTTGATCATCTCGCTGCACGCAGCGTGAATGAGCTTGGGCAGGCCCTGGCCGCCAAATTCAACCGGGTGCTGCAAGCCCTGCCAGCCGCCGGCGGCGTATTGCTTGAAGGCCTCCTGGAAGCCCTTGCTGGTGGTGACCTGGCCGTCTTTGAAGAACGACGGAGCGCGATCGCTCTCGGCGTTCAGCGGCGCGATCACGCCTTCGGCCAGCTTGGCGCATTCCTCCAGCACCGCCGCGGCGGTGTCGTAGCCCGACTCTTCATGCCCGGGCAGTTGTGCCACGGCGTCGATGCCGGCCAATTCCTTCATCACGAACAGCATGTCCTTGACCGGGGCGCGGTAGCTCATCATCGTCTCCAGAAATGAAAAAGGGCGCCGCAGCGGGCGCCCTGCTTTGCCAAGCTCAGAGGCTTTTCACAAGCTCTGGCACGGCCACAAACAAGTCGGCCTCCAGGCCATAGTCGGCCACGCTGAAGATGGGTGCTTCAGCATCCTTGTTGATGGCCACGATGACCTTGCTGTCCTTCATGCCGGCCAGGTGCTGAATAGCGCCGCTGATGCCGCAGGCGATGTACAGCTGCGGCGCCACGATCTTGCCGGTTTGCCCCACCTGCCAATCGTTCGGCGCATAACCGGCGTCGACGGCGGCGCGGCTGGCACCGAGCGCGGCGCCGAGCTTGTCGGCCAGCGGCGTGAGCACTGCGGTGAACTTGTCGCTCGACCCCATGGCGCGGCCACCACTGACGATGATCTTGGCCGCGGTGAGCTCGGGCCGGTCATTCTTGGCGATCTCGCTGCCCATGAAGCTGCTCAGGCCGCTGTCAGCCACCGCGGTTAACGTTTCAACCGAGGCACTGCCGCCACTGGCCGGCGCCGGGTCAAAACCCGTGGTGCGAACGGTGATGACTTTGGTGGCGTCGAGGCTTTGCACCGTGGCAATGGCGTTGCCGGCGTAGATGGGGCGCTCGAAGGTGTCTGCGCTGAGCACCTTGGTCACGTCGCTGATCTGCGCCACATCTAGCTTGGCGGCCACGCGCGGGGCGACGTTCTTGCCCGCCGCGGTGGCCGGAAAGAGGATGTGGCTGTAGTTCGCAGCGTCATTGCCAACGATTGCCAACACCTGCGCCGCCACGTTCTCGGCCAGGCCGTGGTTCAGGCCGGGCGCATCGGCGTGCAGCACCTTGGCCACGCCGGCAATCTGTGCAGCTGCCGCGGCGGCCGCGCCAGCCTCGTGGCCCGCCACCAGCACATGCACCTCGCCGCCGCATTGCAAGGCGGCGCTGACGGTGTTGAGCGTTGCACCGCGGACGGTGGCATTGTTGTGTTCAGCTATCACCAATGCGGCCATGTCAGATCACCTTCGCTTCGTTCTTGAGTTTGTCCACCAGCGCGGCCACATCGGCCACCTTGACACCAGCACCGCGCTTGGGCGGCTCGCTGACCTTCAGGGTCTTGATGCGAGGCGTGACGTCTACCCCCAGATCGGCCGGTTTGAAGATGTCCATCGTCTTCTTCTTGGCCTTCATGATGTTGGGCAGCGTCACATATCGCGGCTCGTTCAAGCGCAAGTCGGTCGTCACCACCGCGGGCAATTTGATCTTCAATGTCTCCAGGCCGCCATCGACTTCGCGCGTCACGCTGGCCATGCCATCAGCCACTTCCACCTTGCTGGCGAAGGTGGCTTGCGGCATGCCGGCCAATGCGGCGAGCATCTGGCCGGTCTGGTTGCAGTCGTCGTCGATGGCCTGCTTTCCCAGGATCACCAGACCGGGCTGTTCCTTGTCGCACAAGGCCTTGAGCAGCTTGGCCACGGCTAACGGTTGAAGTTCGTCAGCGCATTCGACCAAGATGCCGCGGTCAGCGCCAATGGCCATGGCCGTGCGCAGGGTTTCCTGGCATTGGGTGACGCCGCAGGACACCGCAATCACCTCGGTGGCCACGCCCTTCTCTTTCAATCGCACGGCTTCTTCGATGGCGATTTCATCGAACGGGTTCATGCTCATCTTGACGTTGGCAATGTCCACGCCCGTGCCATCTGACTTGACGCGAACCTTGACGTTGTAGTCGACCACCCGCTTGACGGGCACCAAAATCTTCATGACGCGAACTCCTGCAATGGAATGAATCGACACCGAGTGCGTTTGATTCTATGGGGCCGGTTTTGCCGCCCATTGCCGCTGCCTGACTGGGCAACCGGAAAATCGAACGATCGTGCTATTTTAGCCTTGCACCAAGCTCGGACGTGCCAGCCTGCGCCATGCCGCGCGCCACGTTCACCGGGCGCAATAACACCAGGCCCAACAGGAAAAACGCACCCGTTGACAGGATGGCGATGCGGTGGTTGCCCAGCGTGACCCAGGTGATGAGGCCATAGGTCAGCGGCCCCAAGATGGCGGCCAGGCGCACGGCAAACGTCCACAAGCCAAAAAACTCGGCGCGCCGGTCTGGCGGTGCAAACAGCGCCGCCAGCGCGCGGCCGGCCGACTGGCTGGAGCCCATGCAAATGCCCGCCAGGTTGGCCGCGACCCAAAACAACCCGGGGGTGGTCGCAAACCATGCAAACAATACCATCGCCATCCAGCCCACCAACGTGATCGCGAGGGCACGTTTTTTACCGATGATGTCTTGCAAATAGCCGAAGCCAAATGCCCCGATACATGCCGTGACGTTGACCACCAGCACCAGAACCAGCGTGTCCTGTGTCTTGAAGCCCATGACTTCTTGCGCGTAAATCGCCGCCAGCGTCACCACCGTGGATACACCCGCCTGATAAAATGTGCCACATAAAAACACCAGAATTAAATCGCGATAGCGCGAGGCTTCGCGTGCCGTACGCAGGAGTCTGGTGAGCGAGGATTCCGTCTTTGCTTGAACTGGCGTCGCCACTGCCCGCTCTTTTAGCCAGATAAAAGTAACGGTTGCACCCAAAGCATAAACGACAGCTGTAATCAGCATGGTCACCGCTACCGCTTCAGAAGTGGTTTGCGAGCGTGATTCAGCCCCCATAATCCAAACTAAGCACAGGCCCAGCGCCACTAGGCCACCTACATACCCCCATGCCCAGCCCCAGCCGGAGACTTTGCCCAATGCCTCAGGCTTGGCAAGTTCGGGTAAAAAGGCGGCGGTGATGTTTTCACCAAGCGCATAGCAAAAATTCGAAACAATAATGCAGCTCACCGCCAACACCATCGAGCCGGGACCGGCGAAATAGAGCAGGGCAGTAGTAGTAACGCAGCCGATGGTTGCAATCAGCAGCACCCGTTTTTTGGCGGCGTGCTGATCCGCATAAGCCCCCACGATCGGGCCGGCAATCATCACGGCGATGTATGACACCGCGAGGGTTGCGGTCCAGGCAAATGTTGCCCAGTCGGCACCGGCCGCGACGACTGAGACGAAATAGGCGTTGAATACCGCCGTGAGTACCACCGTTGTGTAGCCCGAGTTGGCGAAGTCGTACATCGCCCAGGCGAAGACTTCGCGTTTCTTGACGGTGGGGTTCAGGGCAGAGGCCATGGTCTGGATGATACGCGAGAGAATTTTTTGGGACGGTGGACTGCTGATGAAAGCATCTATGATTTATATTGTCGGATAAGCGTGGCGACATTATGGTGTCAGCCTAGAGCTACACTGTTCCCATGTGTTCTAAAGCCTAGCCATATAAAAACTCGGGTCGCGACAAGATGCCAGTCAACTATCTCAGAAATATTTCGGGTAAAAATCGAGCGCATGATTTCGACCTGGGTTTGGCGCGCTATCTGATTTTTGTGGCCGGGGCCGTAAACGCAGGTGGCTTTTTGGCGGTCGCGCAATACACATCGCATATGTCGGGTATCGTCGCTTCAATCGCGGAT